>CAJQTH010000015.1 GCA_905618905.1 uncultured Candidatus Pelagibacter sp.
ATGGAGAGCAATTAATTCTTCACTACCTTCAAAAGAAGAATTTCCATATACTTTCAGAATAGTGTCTGAGATTACAGAATCTAACGGTTCTTCTTCAATGGCGAGTGTTTGTGGTGCATCTCTTGCGCTTATGGATGCTGGAGTGCCGATTAAAGAGCCAGTTGCAGGTATTGCAATGGGATTAATTAAAGAAGGCGATGACTTTAGTGTCTTATCAGATATTTTAGGTGATGAAGATCATCTTGGAGACATGGACTTTAAGGTTGCTGGAACCAAAGATGGAATTACTTCACTTCAAATGGATATTAAAATTACAGGTATCACATTTGAAATCATGGAGCAGGCTTTAAAACAAGCTAAAGAAGGAAGAGTTCATATCTTAGGTGAAATGAATAAAGCCTTAAGCGAATCAAGAGCTGATGTTGGTGAACACACTCCCAAAATGGAACAAGTTACTGTTGATAAAAAAGATATCGCAGCCGTTATTGGAAAAGGTGGAGCAACAATTAGAGAAATTGTTGAAAAATCAGGTGCTAAAGTTGATGTGAATGATGAAGGTGTAGTAACTGTTGCTGCTCCAGACGAAGAATCTAGAAACATTGCAATGCAAATGATTAAAGATATCACAGCTAAAGCTGAACTAAATAAAATTTATTCAGGTAAGGTAATGAAGATTATGGAGTTTGGTGCATTTGTAAATTTCCTAGGTAAACAAGATGGTCTTGTTCACATCTCAGAACTTGCCGCTAAAAGAGTAGAAAAAGTTACTGATGTTGTCAAAGAAGGTGATGAAGTAAAAGTTAAAGTGATTGGTTTTGATAGAGGTAAAGTTAAACTTTCCATGAAACAAGCTGCCGAATAATTTTTAAATTAAAATTCTAAACCCCTGGAATGAAAATTCTGGGGGTTTTTTTTATGGGGCACTTATTTGAAAGTTCTATGCACTCTCTTGTTTTGTTGGAAAATATTCTACTTCTGAAAAACTATCTGTTGGAAAAATCCAATAAAATTCTAATGTTTCCTCTCCATTATTTTTTAAGGCATGCTCTGCATTTCCAGCTATATAAACTACATCACCTTTTTTAATTGTCTCAAGTTCACCAGATTTATTTAATATTCCTGTACCACTGGTAACCACATATATCTCTGCAGGTGAGTGATAATGAAGGTTTAAATTTCCACCAGGTGCTATTTCAGCAAAACCAAGGGATAGACCAGAACTACCATCGAAATCTGAATCGATTAAAAATTTCCATCTAACTCCAGGATATTTTTCAGTTGATGACCATTCTTGGTCATAAACAGAAGCAAGGTTTTTTACAGAAATCATTCGAAATCTTAACTTATGTTTTATTTTTTTTAAATATAAATCATTAAGTCTAAAAAATTATTCCTAATATTTTTAACTAAATTTAACTATATTTTAGGTAATATTCTTAGGATCAGGCATCCCAACCTTGTTATATCCAGCATCTACGTAGTGAATTTCACCAGTAACACCAGCAGCAAGGTCGCTTAATAGATATAATGCTGAGTTTCCAACATCATGAATATCTACATTTCTTTTTAGGAAAGAATGGTCTGCATTCCATTTGTATAAGAATTTTGCATCTCCAATAGCAGAAGCTGCTAAAGTTTTAATAGGTCCTGCACTTATTGCATTCACTCTCATTCCTTTAGCACCCAAATCTCTTGCAAGGTACTTAACACTTGCCTCAAGAGCAGATTTACAAACACCCATTACGTTATAATTTGGAATAGCTTTAGTAGATTCGTAAGTTAAAGTTAACATGCTTCCACCCTCTTTCATTAACTTAGATGCTTCTTTTGCAACTTCTGTAAATGAAAAACATGAAATTAACATACTTCTTAAAAAATTTTCTCTAGTTGTATTCAGGTATTCACCTGACAATTCAGATTTATCTGAAAAAGCAACGGCGTGAACTACAAAATCAATTTGTCCCCATTCAGATTTAATATCTTCAAAAAGTTTTATTACTTCTTCTTTATTTTCAACATCACAACTAAATGTAGCTTTTGAATTTAATTTTTCAGCTAAAGGAATTACTCTTTTCTTTAGTGCATCACCAAGATAGGTGAATGCAAGTTCTGCTCCAGCTTCTGCAAGTTTTTGCGAAATACCCCAAGCGATAGATCTTTCATTGGCGACTCCCATGATCAATCCTCTTTTACCTCTCATTAAACTCATTTAAACCTTTTCAAAAATTAAAGTTGCATTTGTTCCACCAAAACCAAAGCTGTTAGACATTACAGAATTTAATTTAACATCTGTTTCAGTCTTAGTTACGATTGGAAATTTTTTAGCTTCATCATCCATGTCATTAATGTTAGCTGATGCAGTAATGAAACTATTTTTCAACATAATTAAACTATAAATTGCTTCATGAACCGAAGCAGCACCTAGTGGGTGACCTGAAAGAGATTTAGTAGAACTAATTTTTGGTACCTCAGCACCAAATGCTTCTCCAACACTTTTAAGTTCTGTTATATCTCCAACAGGAGTTGATGTTCCATGAGTGTTTAAGTAGTCCATTTTGTTTTTAGCTGTCGCTAAAGCCATCTTCATACATCTAACAGCACCTTCACCTGATGGGGCTACCATATCATACCCGTCAGAAGTCGCGCCATAGCCTGTTAATTCAGCATATATGTTTGCACCTCTAGCTTTTGCATGCTCGTACTCCTCAAGCACTAAAACTCCACCACCACCTGCTATTACAAAACCATCTCTAGTTTTATCATAGGCTCTAGAAGCAGTTTCAGGCGTATCATTGTATTTAGAAGACAAAGCAGTCATCGCATCAAACATCGCAGTCATAGCCCAGTGTAACTCTTCACTACCTCCCGCAAATACAACATCCTGTTTCCCCATTTGGATTAATTCGCTTGCATGGCCAATGCAGTGTCCACTAGTTGCACATGCAGAACTCATCGTATAGTTAACTCCTTTAATTTTAAAAGGTACAGCAAGAGTTGCTGAAGATGTACTAGCCATAGTTCTTGGAACAATAAATGGCCCCATCAATTTTGGTGTCTTAGCTCTAGTCTTATCAACAGACAAAACTACATTTTCTATTGAAGGACCACCAGAACCCATAACTATTCCAGTTTTAAAATTACTCACATCTTTATCCTCTAATCCTGAATCCTTAATAGCTTCTTTCATTGCAATGTAATTATATGCAGATCCAGAGCCCATAAATCTAATAGTTTTTCTATCTATATGATCTTCAAGTTTAATATTTGGTTTGCCGTGAATATGACTTCTTAAATTGTGTTCTTTATATTCTTCACAAAAAGATATTCCAGATTTTGAATTTAAAAGAGACTGATAAACTTCTTCTTGATTGTTACCCAAACAAGAAACAACTCCCAAACCTGTAACTACTACTCTTCTCATTATTTAAATAACCCCACTTTTAAACTTTCTGCTGAATATATTTTTTTGTCATCAGCAAATACCAAACCATTTGCAAGACCAACTGTTGTTCCACCTGGTGCCATAACTTTCTTCATATCAATTTCATATCTTACATTTTTAACATTTTGTAAAACTTCACCAGTGAATTTTACTGTACTCACTCCTAAAGCTCTTCCCTTACCTGGGTTGCCAAGCCACCCAAGATAAAAACCAACTAGTTGCCACATAGCATCTAAGCCAAGACAACCTGGCATGACAGGGTCTCCTTTAAAATGACAATCAAAAAACCAAAGGTCTTCTTTAACATCAAGCTCTGCTTTTAAAGAGCCTTTACTAAATGAACCATTGTCCTCGTTGATTTCTGTTATTCTATCAAACATGAGCATTGGTGGAAGTGGTAATTTTGCATTACCTGGGCCAAAAAGTTCGCCATTTCCGCAGCTTATTAGCTCATTGTATGTGAATGAGTTTTTTTTCATAAATTTCAGTTCCTTAATACTTGATTTATCGTGATTATAATATAGAAATAGTTTAGAACTATTATAAACAGTAATGAACAATATAAGTATATACACTGAAAAATTAAGAGAATCTGGCTTAAGACCAACAAGACAGAGACTAAAAATTTGTGAACTATTGTTTTCACCTGAAAAAACCTTTCACTTTACAATAAATGATTTGACTAAAATTATTGAGGATAAGCTGAGTGAAAAAATTTCTTTAGCAACAATTTATAATACAATTCATGCATTTAAAAAAAAAGGATATTTAAAAGAAATTTCTATCAATTCAGATAAAAGTTATTTTGACACTAACGTGACAGAGCACCATCATTTTTTTGATGAAGACACAAATGAACTAATTGATTGTAGCAACGATGACATTGATTCTGTGAATATAAAAAAAAATATCACAGGAAAAAAAATAAAATCCATAGAAGTGTTAATTAAAGTTGCGAGTGATAATCAAAATCAAAATTAATTCAATATTTTCAATAACTTAACATTTACATTAAAACAATTCTAAACTGTTGACTTACATTTTAGAAGGATTATATATATCTCATAATCATTAAGGAGAAAAAATATGTCATTAAAGGGTAGTAAAACAGAAGAAAACTTAAAAGATGCATTTGCAGGTGAGAGCCAAGCAAACAGACGTTATTTATATTTCGCTCAAAAAGCAGATATTGAAGGTTATAACGATGTAGCATCTGTATTTAGATCTACAGCTGAAGGTGAAACAGGTCATGCACACGGACACCTTGAATATCTCGAGGAAGTTGGTGATCCAGCTACAGGGCTGCCGATTGGTGAAACTAAAGATAATTTAGCTTCAGCAGTACAAGGTGAAACACACGAATATACAGACATGTATCCAGGTATGGCAAAAACAGCTAGAGAAGAAGGCTTTTCAGAAATTGCTGATTGGTTTGAAACTTTAGCAAAAGCTGAAAAATCACACGCAGGTAAATTCCAAAAAACATTAGAATCTATTGCGTAAATAAGACTTAATTTATGGTGGGGTTCTTCCCCACCATCAAATCCTTAAATTTTAAATATGAGCAAAGAAGGCAGTATAGACGCGCCTACAAGACATCCAATAAATTTTGAGCATCCTGATTTTTTAGATCAAAAAAAATTAGATGACGAAATGAGAAGAACATTTGATATCTGTCATGGATGTAGAAGATGTTTTAATTTATGTGACTCTTTCCCAAAATTATTTGACATGATAGATGAGTCAGAAAACGAGGATGTAGAGAGTCTAAAAAGTGAACAATTTGAACCTGTAGTAGATGCCTGCACATTATGTGACATGTGTTTTATGACTAAGTGTCCTTATGTTCCACCACATGATTTTGATTTAGATTTTCCTCATTTAATGCTGAGATATAGAACAGCTCAAAAAAAATTAAATAAATTGCCAGTTGTTCCAGCTCAGTTAGCTAAAATAGATAGAAATGCAAAAATTGGCGTAATGTTATCATCACTAATAAACTGGGCATCAAGCACTAAAAATATATTCTTTAGAAAAATATTAGAATTAGTTGCTGGAATTGATATGAGAGTTAAACTTCCTACTTATAATTCAGAAACATTTACAAATTATTTTAAAAAAAATAATATTCCAACAAATAGTGAAGCCCCATCTAAAGATAGAAAGGTTGTAATTTATTCAACATGCTTTGTTAATTTTAATAAAAAAGATACAGGTGTAGCAGCATTAAAAGTTTTAAAGAAAAATGGAGTAGAGGTTCAAGAAGCTTATCCGGGTTGTTGTGGAATGCCTTATCTTGAGCAAGCTGATTTACCAAAAGTTGTAGAACAAGCTAAAAAAGTTTCCAAAGATTTACTGGAGTGGGTAGATAAGGGTTATCAAATTATTACTTTAACAGCTAGTTGTGGTCTAATGTTAAAATTTGAATGGCCTTTACTATTACCAAACGATAAAAATATAAAAAGACTTTCAAAAAGTATTAGTGATATAGATGAATATATTGTTGATATAGCGCAAAACGAAGGCCTAGCAGAAGGTTTACAAGAAATTGATGGTGGAGTTACAGTTCACAACGCATGTCATGCAAGAGCACAAAACATGGGTATTAAATCCAGAGATATGCTGAAATTTATTCCTAATATAAAAATGGATGTTGTTGAAAGATGCGCTGGTCATGGGGGGACTTTTGGTGTGATGAAGGAGACTCACGATTTAGCTGTAAAAGTTGGAACTCCAACAGCAAGGCAAATTAAAAATAAAAATAATAAATATATGGCTTCAGATTGCCCTTTGGCAGGTAAGCATTTAAAACAATTGGAAACAGACACAAATATTGCAAATGATGAGGCACTTCACCCTATCGAATTAATAGCAAAAAGTTATAAATTATAACTATGAGTAAAGAAAAAAAAGAAATAGAAAAAAAAGATTTATTATCACCTGATGTTTATGCAAAAAGTAGAAAGCAAATCAGAAAAGATTTAGTTGAGTTTAAAAAAGATAGAAGAATAGCACTTGGTCCTTATGCTACTTTTTATTTTGAAAGTTTTGAAACTATGGTTGCTCAAGTTCAGGAGATGCTTCACATTGAAAAAGGTGGAGATGAGCAATTAAAAGATGAGTTAATAGCCTACAACCCTTTGGTTCCAAATGGAAAAGAACTTACAGCTACACTAATGTTTGAAATTGATAACCCAATTTCAAGAGCTGCATTTTTAGGTAAAGTTGGAGGAATTGAAGAAAAAATATTTATAAAAATTAATGATGAAATTGTTAAAGCTGTTCCAGAAGAAGATGTTGATAGAACATCTGCAGAAGGAAAAGCATCTTCAGTACAGTTTATCCATTTTAAATTAAATGATGATCAAATTTTTAAATTTAAGTCAGATAGTGCAACTATTGAACTTGGGATTGATCACAAAGAGTATACCCACACTACAAGACTAGCTGAAAATAGTGTTAAATCACTATGTGCTGATTTTATTTAATAGAACCCCAAATATTTTCAGTCTTGACCCAACCTGAATAATTATCGGTTTTTACATTACACCATATATTTTCACATTTTTTTAAAACTAATAGCCTTCCTTTTTCTAGTTTGGCTATTGGTTTTGAAAAGTTAGATGGTTTTTTATATAAGATTTTGTCTTCTAAGATGATAATAGAGTTTGATTTTTTAACCTGAGAAACATGGATCCATCCACTATTATTTTTTAAGTCTACAATTCTTCTAAAATTTTCTTTTTGATCTATTTGTTTTATGGGTAAATTTATTTTTTTATAAATATATTTGATCTCTGAATCAAAACTTGGTCCATATCGAACATTTACTTTACTTTTTTTTAAAGAGAGAAACTTTTCTTCTGCTATTGAAAATTGACCAAATAAAACTGATAGATACAAAACACAAATAGCTATTTTTTTTATCATTTACAAAAACAGTTTTTTCTTTTTTTAAGTTTAACTTTTCTAAAATTTAATTGTAATAAATCTAAGATAAAAATATATCCATCAAGACTCTTTCCAATACCAAGTATTTTCTTTAAAACTTCGTTTGCCTGTATAGTTCCAATTATACCAGCAACAGTACCAAGAATACCTTCTGACTCACAATTTAATAAATCATCTGAAATATTAGAGTCTTGAAAAAAACATCTTAAACATGGAATTTTTTTATTTTTAAAATTAAAAGTAAATATATGACCATCAAATTTACTTATAGCTCCAGTTACAAGTATTTTTTTAAATTTATAACAAAAATCATTTAATAAAAATTTTGTCGAAAAATTATCAGAGCCATCAACTATATAATCATAATCTTTTATAATTTTCTTAAAATTATTTTTATTCAGTCTTATTTTGTGAATCTTAATTTTAATACTTGGGTTTATTTCTTTAATTTTAACCCTTGCTACTTGAACTTTAAATTTTCCTATATCACTGGTGTTATAAAGACTTTGTCTGTGTAGATTGGATAAACTAATCTTATCATCATCAACTATTCCTATCAAACCAACACCAGCTCTTGTAAGAAGTTCAGCAACAGGAGACCCTAAGCCACCCATTCCAACAATTAAAACCTTTGCAGATATAATTTTTTTTTGCCCTATAGTGCCAATATCCTTTAGTACTATTTGTCTTGAATATCTCTCTATTGATGATTTTCTTAATTGGTTATTCATTTACCTGTCGAGCCAAATCCACCATCACCTCGTAATGTATCAGGCAAATTATCTGTTTCATCAAGCTCCATCTTAATTACAGGCGTTAAGATCATTTGTGCTATTCTATCTTTATTGTTGATAAGGAAATCTTCTTTACCATGATTAAAAAGTATAACTTTAATTTCTCCTCTATAATCACTATCAATTGTTCCTGGGGTATTTAAAACTGTAATACTCTTTTTAGCAGCCAAACCAGATCGGGGACGAATTTGAATTTCATAATCCTCTGAAAATGCCATTGAAAGCCCTGTAGGAACCAAATATGAGCTATTAGGAGCCATTCTAATAGGCTCCTCAATAAAAGCCATCAAATCCATACCTGAAGCACCGTCTGTTTTGTAAGCAGGTAATTCTACTTTAGGATTTAATTTTTTGATTAATACTTTAGCCACTGAATTTTAATTTAATTTTTTAATAACTCTATCTACTATTTCATCAGAAATTTCAGATTTACTTTTTATTGTAAGCTTTTCATCATTCATATTTTTATCTCTATAATAAATTGAAACTTCATTAAAACTAGAGTCAAATCCAATTGCTTTATTGGAAACATCATTTGCTATTATCCAGTCACAATTTTTTTCTTCTAATTTTTTTTTTGCATTTACTTCCACATCAACAGTTTCTGCCGCAAATCCAATTACCAACTTTGGTCTAAGAGAATTATGTTTTGATATATAATTTAAAATATCAATATTTTTTTCTAGTTCTAAATGTAATTTTTCCTGCTTTTTTATTTTATTACTGTTTATTTCTTTGACTTTAAAGTCAGCAACAGCTGCTGAAAAAATTGCTACATCTGCTGGTAGATTATTCTGTGTAGCTTTAAACATCTCATCTGCAGTTTCTACTTTAATTAAGTTTATATTGCTGCTTACTTCTAAATTTGTAGGTCCAGAAATTAAAGTGGTTTGAAAGCCTTTTTTAGCTAATGATTTTGCTAAGGCATATCCTTGTTTTCCAGAAGACTTATTTGTTATAAATCTTACAGGGTCAATATATTCATTAGTTGGTCCAGCCGTTACTAAGGCTTTTAATTTATAATTTTTATTTAATTCACCAAAGTATGAATTAATTTCTTGAACAATGTTAACTGGTTCAGTCATTTTCCCTTCACCAAATTCTCCACAGGCCATATCACCAATTTCAGGACCTATAATCTTATAACCAAATGATTGTAATTTTTTAAGATTTTCTTTAGTTGATGGGTGTTCCCACATTCTAACGTTCATAGCCGGTGTTAAAAAAATATCTTTATCAGAAGCTAAAATTACAGCTGAAGCAAGATCGTCAGAAGACCCTGCACTCAATTTTGAAATTGTATTAGCTGTAGCTGGAGCCACAACAATTAAGTCTGCCCATCTAGATAGTGAAATATGATCCATTTCAGCCTCATTTTCAGGGTTAAATAAGTCTTCGTAAACTTTTTCTTGAGATAGTGAGGCAACCGACAAAGGAGTTACAAATTCTTTGGCACTTTTAGTAAGAATAGTTTTAACTTTTACATCTAATTTCTTTAAAGATCTGATTAATTCCAAACTTTTGTAAGCAGATATGCCACCGCATATTATTAAAAGTATTTTTCTTTCAGATATATTGTTCATTGTGCGAATTAAAATACTACTAGACCAAAAATTACAAGCAGTAATAAACCAACAATAGATTGATTTCTAAAGGTAGTCATTTCAGATCTCTTTTCATTTAAGGCTGTAAATGAGTTTGAATTTTGAGGGATCTGTCCACTTGCTAAAAACGATAAAGCTTGGTTGGCTTTATCCATAATCTCCGGAAAATCAGGCAATCTTTTAATTACTTCAGTGGTAGTTTTTAAACTTTCATTTAAGGTATTGATTGGATCTTTTGTTTCTCTTAACCAATTTTCTAAAACTGGTTTTGAAGTCTCCCATATATTGGTATTAGGGTTAAGTTTTCTGGCCACCCCCTCAACAACTACCATTGTTTTTTGTAACATCAATAATTGAGGTTGTGTTTGCATATTAAATTTTTCAGTAACTTCAAAAAGCTGTTTTAATAATTTTCCCCCAGAAATATCTTTTACGGATTGCCCAAAGATTGGCTCACCAATAGATCTTAATGCTTGTGCTAAATCATTAACAGGTACATCTTTTGGAACTAGACCGGCAACCAAATGTACTTCAGCAACTTTTTTGTAGTCTCTTTGAATAAATCCAAATAAAATTTCAGCTAAAAATCTTTTACTAAGGTTGTCTAATCTTCCCATTATACCAAAATCTATAGGAACAATTTGTCCATTATCATCGATAAATATATTTCCTTGATGCATATCAGCATGAAAAAAACCATCTCTTACAGCATGTCTTAAAAAATGCTGAATAACATCAGAGGCTATCCTTTTAGTATCTATGTTTCTTTTTTGTAAATCTTCTGTTTCACGAATAGAAACACCGTCAACCCAATCAAGTGTCATGACATTTTCGCTTGTAAAATTCCAATAAATAGCAGGAACCCTAAAACCTGCATCATTCTTTGTATTTTCAGCATATTCATTTGCAGCAGCTGCCTCAAATCTTAAATCCATTTCTAAATTAGTTATTTCTTTAAGAAGAAAAACAACTTCTACCAATTTTAATCTTTTTGTTTTTTTAATAAATGACTCAATCATAAAAGCAAAAAGCATCAAAGCATCTATTTCTTCATTAAATACTTTTTTTATATCTGGTCTCAAAATTTTAATAGCAACATCTTTTATGGTTCCATTGTCATTTATTTTTGCCTTATGAACCTGTGCTATTGAAGCTGCTGCAACTGGCTCACTTAAATCAATGATAGAATTGTAGGTATCGTCTCCTAGGTCTTTTTTAATTATTATTTTTGCTTCAGATAAAGTAAAGGCTGGCAATCTATCTTGTAAGCCTTCTAACTGTTTTGCTAAATCATCTCCAATAATATCAGGTCTAGTGACTAAAAATTGTCCTAATTTAATAAATGTTGTTCCCATTGATTGTAGAGACCTAGAAAGTCTTGCTCCCTCATTTTCATTTAAATTAGTTCTACCTGGGGATGAAAAAGAAAATGAAAGTATTTGAAAAAGAATCTTGATTGCTAATGGTGGCTTTTTAAACTTAGAAAGAATGGCCAATACATCAGAACAAGCTAATTTTCTTCCCAATTTAAATAAGATAAATATTTTTTTTAACATTAGATTTTCCAACCCGAATGGATAGCTACAATTCCACCTGATAAATTTCTATAACTACAGTTAATAAATCTATTTTTATTCATTAAATCGATTAACTCTTCTTGATTAATAAATTCTTCAATGCTTTTAATTAGATATTCATAAGGCTCTTTTTGTCCAGCAATAGCTTTTCCAATCAAAGGAATAAGTTTAGAATAATTTTTATAAATAAAGTCCAAATTAGAATTTTGAATTTTAGAAAATTCTAAACATAGATAACGACCTCCTGGTTTTAATACTCTATAAGCCTCTGATAGGGCTTTGTTTAGGTCTTTAGTATTTCGTAGCCCAAAACTAATTGTGTAGTAATCACAAGAATTATCTTTAATAGGCAATTTTTCAGCTGGGGCTATTATCCAATTTATATTTTTATAAGTACTTAACTTTTCTTTGCCTTTACCAATCATTCCCTTATTTGGATCGACACAAAATATTTCTCCATTTTTATCAGTTGCATCTAAAAAAAGTTTACCAAGATCTCCAGTACCGCAGGCGACATCAATTAAAATTTTATTATTTGAAGGGTTCATCCAACTTAATAGATCTTTTTTCCAAACCCTATGAACTCCTAACGACATAAAGTCATTCATTAAATCATATTTGTCATAGACATCATCAAAGACACTTTGGACAAGGCCTTTTTTATTTTGGAGATATTGTTGCATATTAAGTTTATTATATATTGATAATATAGTCTCAAATGCCAGAATTACCAGAAGTAGAAATAGTCAAACAATCTTTATCTAAAAAAATAGAGCGTAAAAAAATCAAAAAAATAATAATTACGAATAGAAATTTAAGATTTAAAATTCCTATAAAATTTGAAGAATTATTAAAAAATAAGACTATTAAAAAAGTAACTAGATTCTCAAAGTATTTGATCTTGAATTTTTCTGATGAATCTTATTGTTTAATTCATTTAGGGATGTCCGGGACTGTGCATTTAATAAAAAAAGATAATATTAGCAAGTTTACCAATACTAGTTTTTATAACTCACCAAGCCTTCCAAAAAAACATAACCATGTTGAAATTCATTTTGAGGGCTTAAAAGTTATATATAATGATCCTAGAAGATTTGGTTTTTTTAAATTTATAGAAAACAAGAAGGAACTCGAAAAAAGATTTAATCATTTAGGACCAGAACCTTTCTTTAAAAATTTTAATTTAGAATATTTAATTAATTATTTCAAAAATAAAAAGAAGGATATAAAAAGTTTCTTATTAGATCAAAAGTTTGTATCAGGAATTGGAAATATTTATGCTAGTGAAATTTTATTTTTATGTAAAATTAATCCAACTATCTACGCATCAAAGTTAACCAAGCAAGATTGCAAAAAGATTATTACTTATTCAAAAAGTATACTTAATAGAGCTATTAAAAAAGGAGGGTCAACTATTCGAGATTTTAAAAACATCACAGGAAAAAGTGGAAACTTCCAAAAAGAATTTAGAGTTTACCAAAGAGAAGACCTAAGCTGCCTAAGAAATAAATGTAATGGGAAAATTCAGAAAATATTTATATCTAATAGATCAACTTTCTTTTGTAACACTTGCCAAAAATAGGAAATTATTCTATTGACCGGTATAAATTCTCAAGCTATACCACTGCGCTTATGGCAAACACAAAATCCGCAATTAAAAGAATTAGAAAAATTGCTACGCAAACACTGGTTAATAAGGCTCGTAAGAGCAAGTATAGAAATGCGATAAAAAAAATGAATTTACTTCTAGTTGAAAAGAAAAAAGATGAAGCTTTAAAATTCTTGCCAAAGTTGAATTCTGAATTAATGAAAGTTGCAAAAACTGGAATTATAAAGAAAGCGAATGCTTCAAGAAACATTTCAAGAATAACAAAGAAAATTTCAGCCTTATAATAAATTATATAAGTCGATCATAAATTTCAACTAATAGTACTTACATCATATAAGAAATCTTATCTTGGGATTAACCATATATAGATTTAGTATAACAATGCAAAACACAATTTGTAAATCATGCACTCATAGATTTTAAATTTGTAAAATTTAATCGTTCAATCAAACAACACTTTGGCAAAATAATTTCTAAGATTGAAAACAGACCACTACCTGATTGTAATATTATATAGCATTTGAAATAACATTCCCGTTAGAAATGAATCACCTATAGATTTTATTTATTTTCATTTTATCGAAATTATTTATTGCAAATATAGATTTTATTTATTTTTGCTTTTACAAAATTATTCATTGCAAAAAAATTATTTATCTTCTAACTGACTTTATTCCTACAATTTTTTATGACAAATAAAAATACAACACAAAATATAAAAGATGTATCTTCTGAAGCTCTAGACTGGGTTGTGATTCAAAAGGATATGAAAAATAAGCTAGGTAGTGATATATATGAAAGCTGGCTTAGAAAGATAGACTTTGTTGAGGAGTTGAATAGTTATGTCTTACTTTCAGTTTCCACCAGATTCATTCGAGATTGGATTACCTCAAGATATTTAGATCAAATTTTGCAAATAGTAAAAATTTATAAGAAAGATTTAACAAGAATAGAGTTTAAGATTATTGAAAAAAATTCTAAAAATGAAATAGAAAATAATATTCATAAAAATGAAAATAATGAAAACGTATCCTTCATTAAAGATACATATTTGCAATACAACAGAATAGATCCAAATAAAAGATTTGATAATTTCATAACAGGAACAAGTAATAAACTAGCCTATGAAGCATCTATGAAAGTTTCAGAAAATATTTCTCATTATAATCCGCTTTATATTTATGGAGGTGTTGGAATGGGAAAAACACATTTATTAAATTCAATTGGTCTTTCATTAAAAGAAAAAAATAAAGTTATGTTTATTTCTGCTGAGAGATTTATGTATCAGTTTGTAAAATCAATTAAATCTAATGATATGGTAAAGTTTAAAGAGTATTTTAGAAACACCGACATATTATTGATAGATGACATTCAATTCATGAATGGTAAAGAAGCAATGCAAGAAGAATTTTTTCATACGTTTAATGCATTATTAGATAAAGGTTCACAAGTGATAATCTCTGCCGACAGAGCTCCAAACAAATTATCAAGAATTCAAGATAGAATTAAATCAAGATTTGCTGGTGGTCTTGTTGTTGATATACAAAAACCAGACTATGAACTAAGAAATAAAATTGTTAAGCAAAAAACAGAGGAACTTAATATTTTTTATTCAAATCAAGTAAATATTTCAGAGGAAATACAAAAATTTATAAGTACAGAAATAACTACGAGTATTAGAGAGTTAGTAGGAGCAATTAATAGAATTGTTTCTTTTTCAAGAATTTACAACAAAGTTCCAAATTTATCAGAGGTTAAAGTAGTTTTAAAAGATCTATTAAATATTGGAGAAAACAAGGTAACAATAGATTTAATACAATCGACTGTATGTAAGTTCTTTAAAATTAGTAAAAGTGAGATGCTTTCAGCAAGAAGATCAAGATACCTTGTCAGACCAAGACAAACAGCAATATATTTAACAAAAATTTTGACATCCAAGTCATTACCCGAGATTGGAAGAGAATTTTCTAATAGAGATCACACAACAATCATTCATTCGGTTAAAACTATTGAAAAATTAAAGGAAAATGACTCAGAAATGACAAACAATATTAATAATCTAAAAAATCAGATATTGTATAATAAAGAAAATGAAATTTAACGTTAATCAACAAGACCTGCAACAAGCACTTAATTATTGCCAAGGTGTAATTGAAAAAAGAAGCACACTTCCTATTCTGTCAAATGTTTTATTAAATGCGAGTAATTCAAATCTAACAATTACTGCAACAGATTTAGATTTAATATTTATTCATCAAATTAACAATGTTGAAGTTATAGAAGAAGGAAACACGACCACTACGTCATCTATTATGTATGATATAATAAGAAAATTTTCATCAGGAAAAAAAATTAATTTATCTTTAACGGACGTCAGCAAGCTTCAAGTTGAGTCTGAAAAATCTGTTTTCAATCTAAATTGTATTAGTGCATCTGAGTTTCCACTAACAGACGAAAACTTTAATCAAAATGAATTTTCTATAAAATCAAAACAATTACTAAAATTATTAAATAAATGTAAATTTTCAGTTTCTAATGATGAAACTAGACACTATTTAAGTGGAATTTTTTTTCATCAAACACAAATTGAAGATAAAAATTTTTTAACAGCAGCAGCTACAGATAGTCATAGAATGTCAATTTCAAAAATAAGATTGGACCAGCAAGTAGATTTTGAACCAATAATACTTCCTAAAAAAACAATTTTTCAACTATGTTCGTTGTTAGAAAGTTACGATGGTAATGTTAAAATTTCAAATATTAAATCTAAGATAAAATTTGAACTAAATAATAGCATATTGATATCTAAGTTAATTGATGGAAAATTTCCAAATTATATTCAGGTAATACCTAAGAACAATCAAAAGAAACTAGAAATAGATTTAAAATTATTTTTAGACTCCGTTGATAGAGTTGCCTCAGTTTCATTGGATAAAAAAGACGGAGTTAAATTTAACTTGTCGAAAGACGTTTTAAACTTATCAGTTAACAACACAAATAGTGGCGATGGAAAAGAAAGTTTAACTGTAAAGTTTGAACATGATCTAGAAATAAGTTTTAATTCTAGATATTTAATTGATGTAGCGTCACAACTTGATGGCGACAAGATTGAAATTTTTTTCAATGACACAGGGTCTCCTGCATTAATTAAAGATCCGGGTGATTTTGATAGTATATTTGTTGTAATGCCTATGAAAGGCTAGTTCAAAGTATCAAGTTCAGAATAAATAACATTTTCCAATTCTTTTGTAAAAATTTCTTTGCTCAACCCGGGTTTAATGGGTTTTAAAATTGAAACTGTTAGAATGTTATTAATTTTTTTTTGACCATGTTTTGGCCAAGTATTCCCAGAATTGATTGCAATTGGTTGGCATGAAATATTTAATTCTTCATAAATTCTACCAGATCCTTTTTTAAATGGAGTTCTATCTTCTGGAGATAGCCTTGTTCCTTGTGGAAAAATTATTAATGGTCTTTCTGATGAATTTACTTGTTTAGAAATATCATCAAAAAAACCCAAGTTTTCTCTAGAAATTTTGTTTCTTTTAATTGAAATTGATCCTATTTTTTTTAAATACCAGCCAAATATGGGAATCATTAGTAATTCTTTTTTTAAAATAAAAACAGGAGAATTAAAGATAGTTTGTAAAAAAAAAGTTTCAAACATTGATTGGTGTGAAGCAGCTATAAAAAATTTTTTTCCTCTAATTATGTTTTCTTTACCTTTAATGATTATCTTTGTTGATAAAAATATTTTTAAACATAGGGATGTCCAAAAACCCATAATTTTTCCACCAAATAAAACTATTTTTTTTGGTAGTAAAATTGCTGGCAAGAAGATTATGGAAATAAAAACTATTCCTGAGAAAAAAAATAATGAAAATAAAAAATTTCTTATCATATTAATCAAAAACTAAATCAAATCTTTTAGTTTTTGTCTTTTCTTAATAATATTAATCTTTGATCCTTTAATTATTAATTCTGCTGGTTTTGGCCTTACGTTATAATTTGAGCTTAGTGACATTCCATAAGCCCCAACATCACACATTACCACGAGATCTTTTTCTTTTAATTTCTGAAAACCTTTTATAGTTGTAAATTTATCTGTACTTTCACAAATTGGTCCAACAAATTCATAAGTTTTTTTTGATATGTTATTACTTTTTACTACAGGTATAGTTTGGTGATTAGCACCATATAATGCTGGCCTCATAAGATCATTCATTGCAGCATCTAATATGATGAAATCTTTTTTAATGTTTTCTTTTATATAAATAACTTGAGAAACTAAAAATCCAATATTACCAACTATAGATCGTCCAGGTTCAAATATTATTTTCGCTTTTTTGCCCTTTAAAAATTTTTGTATAGCAATGTTATATCTTTGATAGTTTAGTTTTTTACTATTTTTTTCATAAGAAATACCCATACCTCCACCCAGATCAATAAATTCAAAGGTATGACCACTTTTTTTTATTATTTTATTCACAACATTGAGCATTTTTTCATATGGCTTGTGATCTAAAATTTGACTGCCGATATGAACACTTAAGCATTTAAGATTAATGTTTTTAGAATGATTTGTAAAATTTACTAATTCAAAAAAAGTTTTTTCATCTACACCAAATTTATTTTCTTTTTTTCCAGTTGAAATTTGTTTTAATGTCTTGGCATCTGTATTGGGGTTAAGTCTAATACCTATATTGACTATTTTTTTTTTTAATCTTGCAGTTTTTTCAATTTCAATAATTTCACTTTTGGATTCAGCATTTATTAATAAAATTTTTTTATCAATTGCATAACTAATTTCAGTTGAGGTTTTACCCACTCCTGAAAAAACAATTTTTTTTGGATCCATGCCAGCTTTTAGAGCCATCATTAACTCACCCATTGAAACAACATCAGCACCTAACCCTAATTTCCTAATTTCTCTTATCAGGCTCACATTGGTATTAGATTTTACTGCAAAACAGATTAGTGGAGAAAAAGAGCTAAAATTTTTTTTAAAATTTTTTATGTTTTCTGTTAGTTGTTTATATGAATAACAATAAGTTGGAGTACCAAAATTTTTTGCTATTTTTTGAACTTTAACTTTTTCAATTGTTAAGTTTTTATCTATATATTTCATCAATCTACTGACTTAAGAAAAACTATTTCATTTCCGTTATATTGAGGATCTCCCTTTTTTCCACATGAAAATAAGAAAGAACAAAATATAGAAATTAAAATTAATTTTTTTATCATTTTAAACTTTTTTATATTTCATTATCATTTTTTTAATATTATCAAAAGACGTTCCACCGTAAGATTTTTTAGAGTTTACAGAGTTTTTTACATTAAATATTTTTAAAACTTCAATTGTAAGCTTCGGTTCAATTTTCTTTAGTTCATCAATATTTAATTCATTCAATTTTTTCTTTTTCTTTTCTGCATAATTCACAATAGAAGCAGTAGTTTTGTATGCTTTTCTAAATGGTATTGAGTGATTTTTAACAAGATAGTCGGCTAAGTCAGTAGCCGTAATATATCCTGAGTTTGCAAGGTCTAACATTTGTTGTTTATTAGGTTTTAGATTTTTTAAAACCTCATTTAGGATAGCGATACTATTATTAAGGATTTCATTAGACTTGAAGAGTATTTCCTTGTCATCTTGAAGATCTTTAAAATAAGATATGGGAAGTCCCTTTAGAATTGTCAGCATTGAAAACAAATTTCCATAAACCATTCCGGTTTTACCTCTTAAATATTCTAATAAATCAGGATTTTTCTTTTGAGGCATTATTGAAGAACCAGTTACTACTTTGTCAGAAAGTGTAATTAAGTTGAAGCCATCAGAATTCCAAATAATAAGCTCTTCAGCAATTCTTGAAATATGCATCGAACAAACAGAAGCGCTATATAAAAAATCCAAAACAAAATCTCTATCTGCGACAGTATCAATTGAATTATTGGTTGGTCTTTTAAATCCTAGTTTTTTTGAAGTAAAATTTCTATCAATATTAAAAGAAGTACCTGTTAAGGCTGCAACACCCAGCGGACTCTCTGATAAACTTTCTAAATTATAGGTAAATCTTTTTTTGTCCCTAGTAAACATTTCCACATAAGCCATTAAATAATGAGCAAAAGACACTGCTTGTGCATTTTTTAAATGAGTAAATCCAGGCATTATGGTTTCAATATTTTTTTCTGAAATTTTGAGAATAGTCTTAATGATATTGTCTAGATTTTTATTAATTTCTTTAGTTGCTGAAGTCGTCCACATTTTAAAATCAGTAATCACCTGATCATTTCTAGATCTAGCTGTGTGTACATATCCGGCCTCTTCTCCTATAATTTGAAATAATCTTTTTTCAATATTCATATGAATATCTTCATACTTTCTATTATACTCAAATTTATTTTTTAAAATTTCTTTCTCAATTTTATTGAGTCCAAAAATTATTTTATTCTTAATTTTAAAAGAAATAATTTTTTGTCTAAATAACATCTCAACATGCGCAATTGATCCTAAAATATCTTCTTGAAAAAGCTTTTTATCTATATCTATTGAATTACCAACTTTTTGAAATAAAGTTGAGGGATCTTTTTTTATTCTTGACCCCCATATTGCCGTATTGTTTTTATTTTTTACCATGATAATTAATTATACATATTTAGTATGAAATTATTATTAATATTTATCTACCTAATAACCTGTAACATTGGTCATGCTCTAGAAAAACCTAATATAAAAAATTTAGTTATATTAAAAAATCCAAAAATATATGAGGAAGTATTTTTTAAGGATTCAAACGATTACGATGTAAATTTAGATGATTTTAGAGGAAAATTGTTAATATTAAATTTTTGGGCTACTTGGTGTGCTCCTTGTAGAGAGGAGATGCCATCTCTAGATGATTTACAATCAAATAGTGACTTTGATAATTTAAAAATTTTTCCTATTAATATTGGCCAAGAAAATCTTTCTAAATCCGATTCCTTTTTTAACGAAATAGGTATTCAAAATCTAGAGATATATTTTGATGCACCAATTACTCTAGCTAAAAAATTTTCTTTAAGAGGGGTTCCCACAACTATTTTATTTAATAAAAAAGGTGAAGAGTTTGGACGTATTATGGGATCTATTGATTTTAATAACTTAGAGTTTATTAATTGGCTAAAACAATACGATTAATTTTTAAAAAAATAAGCAAAACAAACCAAAACAATTATGGCTATAAATTGAAAAAGTACTCTGTACTGCATTAGTTTATTTGAATATTTTTTACTAGTTTCGCCACCCTTGAATAAGGTTCCTATCCCTAAGAGCAAAACGACTGCTACGACTATTAAAAGTGTAATACCTAAAATTTTAACTAATGTTCCAGTTACCATAAAACTATTGTAGAATGATTTTTAATAAAAAAAACATAATAAAACATCTATGACACTTTGTCTATCAACCACAATCATTAAGCCAGAAAAAGATATACCAGTTAATAATGCTATTATTTTACTTCACGGCTATGGTGGTGATGGAAAAGACATAAGTATGTTGACCTTAAATTGGAAAAGATTTCTACCTAATACTATTTTTTTATGTCCAGATGGTCACGAAGAATGTAAAATTAACCCAGTAGGCTTTCAATGGTTTGATTTAACCAAAGATGATCCAATTTATATCCTAAAAGAGTCTAAAAAAGCAGAAAGTAAACTTCAAAAATATATTGAAGAAGTTAAAAGTGAGTATAACCTCAACAATTCTCAAATTTGCTTATCAGGGTTTAGTCAAGGATGCATGATGTCTATTAATTTGGGTTTAACCGCTAATCAAAATTATAATTGTATCGTTGGTTTTTCTGGTAAAATAATAAGTCAAGATGATCTTAGCAAAAGAAAATCTTCTACTACTAAAATGCTCTTGATACATGGCGATCAAGACGCAGTTGTGTCACCAACATTTTTGTTAGATGCAAAAGATTTCTTAATTAGAAATAATATTGAAATTGAAACAAAAATGATAGAGAATTGTGATCATCATATTCCTATTGAAGCATCAAGTGTAGCTTTAAATTATATTAAAAATAATTTTCAAATATAATTAAATACTATTTATTGATAAATTAATTTTTTTCAGTTAGAATTTTTTATAATGATTTTTAATGATCAGAGCTTGTCTTTAGAGAGATGTCCTGCATTAGTCTTAAATGCTGATTATAGGCCTTTAAGCTATTATCCATTGTCTTTATGGAGTTGGCAAGATTCTATAAAATCTGTTTTTTTAGATAGAGTTACTATAGTTAGTAATTATGACAGAATTATTAGAAGCCCATCGTTTAATATGAGATTACCAAGCGTTATTGCATTAAAAAGTTTTATAAAACCACAGTCCAATCCTAGCTTCACTAGATTTAATGTTTTTTTAAGAGATAAATTTTCATGTCAATACTGCGGGAGTGGTGAAGATCTTACTTTTGACCATTTACTTCCAAGATCTAAAGGTGGACAAACTAACTGGGATAATGTTGTAACTGCTTGTTCTCCATGCAATGTAAAAAAAGGTGGAAGATTATTAAAAAATTTGGATATGAGCTTAAATCAGGAGCCATATCAACCATCTACAGAAGACCTACATAAAAATGGTAAAAATTTCCCACCAAATTTTCTACACAAGAGCTGGATGGATTATTTGTATTGGGATGTTGAGTTAGAAGCTTAATTATATTTTTTCAGAAATATTAATAGCAATTTTTGATCCAGTTTTAATTAATTTATCTAAAATAGAATATATTCCTTTTTTAGTTGCACCTTCTTTATAGGCTATATCCTTGTGATGTAATTCATCTTCCCTAAACTTAATTATTTTTTCTTTTAATTTTTTCTCATCATTTTCTAATGCATTAATTTGATCTAAATAATGTTCGTCAATTACTTCTTCTACTGAAGCAGTGCATAGCATAGCAGCCTTCTTCCCCAAGATTGTTGAACCAAAACCAAGTCCGACACCAAGTAAATCCCACAAAGGTAAAAATTTTGTTGGTTTTATATTTCTTTTTTTAATTTCATTTTCAAAATACTCACAGTGTTCTTTTTCGTGAATTTTCATTTCTTCAATTTTCTTTCTTAGATTTTCATCTTTAACAAATGTATTTAGAGCTAGTAATTGACCTTCATAAATTTTTACTGCTCCTCGTTCACCTGCATGATCAACTCGAATAAATTCTTTTACTTTTTCTTTATTTGTTTTTTTCATAAGTTAAAAAAAGTTTTATAGTTATAGTTGTAATTATTAAAGAGATAAAAATATTTATTGTAGCAAGAGATAAGCCAAAAATTTTAAAAGTTGCATCTTTACAGCTAACTGTGACCTCTTGTAGCTGACTTAAGAGTGTTTCTTTAGTCAAATCAGTATTGTTAGAATTTAAGTCACAAACTAAAGACTCTTTTATGAAACCTTGCTCTATTCCAAAGTGATAAAAGGATATAACAAACGCTATAGTGAATGTAATACTTAAAATTATTAAAAAAAATCTTTCAAACTTTTGAATAAAAATAAAAAGTAAAATTATAACTATTGAAACGATATAAGGTATTCTTTCAATTAAACAAAGATTACAAGGTTGATGACCTAAAATATATTCAATAAAATAGGCTGCTGAAATAGCAAAAATACTGAATAATAATATAAGATGAAGAGTAGTTTTTCGGTCAATCATATTTTTGTTATTTAATTACAAAATATATTAGGGCAAAAATTAATACAATTATAATACCCAAAATTGTAAACCATTTTGAAGCATCAGTTTTCATAAATTTGTTAAAAATATCACCAAATTTATATGATAGGTATGAGACGATAAAAAATCTTAACCCTCTAGAAAATAGACAAATAATGAAAAATATAGGCAAATTAAAACTAATCATGCCACTAGTTATTGTAAACACTTTAAAGGGCAAAGGCGTAAATCCAGCAAGAAATAAAGTAGCAAGCCACACATAAAGACCACTTTCTTTAGATAAGCTATTTTTAAGATTAATTACCTTTTCATCATAATTATAAAATTCTACCACAATCATTCCAAAATCAAAAAAGTAAGATCCAATGAAATATCCAAGAATACCTCCAAGTGAAGAAAATAAAGTAGCTATTAAAAAAATTTTTAAATAATTATTTTTTTTTGCAATAACCATTGGAACAATCATAACGTCAGGTGGGATTGGAAAAAAAGAACTCTCAGTAAAAGATAAAATTGCAAGATAAGTATTTGACCTCTTGTGAGCAGCGAGTTTTAAAGTTTTTTGATATAATTCATTAAGCATTTTTTTGTTTTTAATATAAATTATGTTCTTATACTATTTAATTTTATAGTTATAATAAGCAAAACTAAGGGCGAGTGGCGGAACTGGTAGACGCGCACGACTCAAAATCGTGTTTCGCAAGAAGTGAGAGTTCGATTCTCTCTTCGCCCACCAATATATTATGGAAATAAACAAAGTTAATAATTTATTAGAACTATTTTATAATCAATACCTAACACAAAACAAAACAAGTGTGTTTTTACAGTCCTTGAAAAAAGTTGAAAACAAATATTCTTGGGAGGACGTGTATTCGAACATAATTAAACTTTCTGAAGAAATATCAAAATATATAAAAAAAGGTGATAGATGCTTGTTAATATCAGAAAATAGACCTGAATGGATGATATCAGATTTATCTATTATGCTTTCAGGAGGTATAACGGTTCCAGCTTACACAACTTATATAGAAAGAGACTACGAGTATATAATTGATGATTGTAAGCCGACTGTTTTAATCATTTCTGATAAGACACAGTATTTAAAAGTAAAAAATATTATACCTAAAAAAAAATTTATAAAAAAAATAATTTTTTTTGATATAATTGATAAGTTTGACCAAGAACTTCATGTAAGTATTAATCAAATCTTTGCGAATAAAATCTTTAGTTCTTTAAATTTTTCTGAATTAAAAATTCAAAGAAAAGATGTTGCTTGTATAATTTATACATCTGGTACCCAAGGAAATCCAAAAGGAGTTGTATTAAGCCATGGTGGAATTTTAAATAATTGTGAAGGAGCACTTGGTTTATTAAAAGAATTTATTTCAAAAAAACCTAAATTTTTGACATGGTTGCCCCTTTCTCATTCATACGAGCATACAGTTCAATTTGTCCAAATAGTCGTGGGAGCACAGGTGTTCTATGCTGAGAGTATAGAAAAACTTATAAAAAATATGGGTAATTGCTCTCCAGAGATAATGACGGCTGTTCCTAGATTTTATCAAAATTTACATCAAAAAATAAGTACTAATTTTAGTAAAGCTACAGGAACAAAAAAATTCTTAATCAATCAAACTATCAAACTTGGAAATAAGAAATTAAATAGAGGACAATTTTCATTCATAGAAAGTTTAATAAATTTTGTTTGTGATTTTTTGGTAAGAAAGAAAATCAAAGAACAATTTGGTGGAAATTTAAAGGCATTTATTTCAGGAGGTGGAGCGCTAGATAAAGAAGTAGGGTATTTTTTAAATGCAATTGGTCTTCCAACTCTACAGGGGTATGGATTAACTGAAACATCTCCTGTGGTAAGCTGTAATTCTATTAATGAAATTAGAGTAGAAACTGTGGGTATACCTTTTAGGGGAAATTTAGTTAAAATTGCAAATGATGGAGAGATTCTGGTTAAAGGAGAAAATGTCATGCTGGGCTACTGGAATAACGAACAAGAAACAAATAAAGTTTTAAAAGATGGATGGTTATCTACAGGTGATATAGGAGAGTTTGATGGTGAGTTTTTAAAAATAACAGATAGAAAAAAAGATATAATCATAACTCCAGGTGGTGATAATATTTCTCCAACAAAAATAGAGAGTGATTTAAACAAATCTAGTTTCATAGAGCAAAGTTTAGTTTATGGTGATAATAAACCCTACCTCGTCTGTTTAATTGCTTTAAGTTCTGAATATAAAAATATAAAGAATGAAGAAATCCAAAAAGAAATAGAAAAAATAAATAAGAATTTAAGTAAAATAGAAAAAATAAAAAAATTTATTTTAATTAAAGATCAATTTACAATTGAAAATAACATGATGACCCCTACTTTAAAATTAAAAAGATATAAAATTATAAAAACTTATCAAAATGAGTTAGAAAAACTTTTTAATTAACCTTTATAAAAGACATTATTAGTCGCATAAACGCTAATGTTTTTTACATAATAAAAAGATTAAAAATATTTTTTATTAAAATATAAATTTATAATTTAAGAATTAATTAAAGAATTGACATCACTTGTATAAAAAAATAAAAATAAGTTAACAACGAATCACTTTGATTCGTTTAACTTAAACAGGGAGCTAAAGATGGCTACAAGAAAAAAAGCTAAAAAAGCTAAAAAGAAAACTAAGAAAAAAGCTAAAAAAGCTAAAAAAGCGAAGAAAAGAAAAAGATAGTATCTTAGACTTTTCAAAAAACGCTTCTCATAACGTTATGTGTGAGAGGCGTTTTTTTTTACCCTAATTTTTAATCTTCAGTTTCGGTAATTGGATCTGAGTTAGTATCAGGTTCTGCAACAGATTCTTTAATCTTCGTCGGTGCAGCTATAGCTTTTGCTTGGCTTTCTAAGTTTCTCTTTAATGCTTTATCTAATTTTTTTTGGGTATCTTCTAGTGATACACCTATTACTATTTGAAATTCTGATAAAATTCTTTCATACGCTTTTTCAAACAATTGTCTCTCACTGTATGATTGATCAACCATTAAGTCGTCACCTTTATTTAAATCTCTAACAACTTCCGCAAGTTCATAGATTTTACCTGAAGAAATCTTTGCTTCATATTCCTGTGCTCTTCTACTCCACATGGACCTTTTAATTTTTGGCTTACTTTTTAATATAGATATACATTTATTGACCTGATTTATTGTTGCGAGAGGTCTGAGATGAGATTGTTTATTTACAGGAACCATACCATTGGCTTTGTCTTTTTCAAATTTAAGAACATAAGTCTCAACATCAATTCCACCAATATTAATTTTTTTAAACTCTGTAATTTGACCAACACCATGTTTTGGGTAAACAACATAATCTTTAACTTTATATTCTCTTTTTTCTGTTTCTTGTTTTTTAACCTTTTTGATCTCAGGCTTGACTTCATTACTTTTTGAAATTCTTAAATTATCAGTTTTTACATCTACTTTTGCTGGAGCAGATTTTTTTGAAACTGTTTTTAAATTTTTTTTAATTTTAGTTACAGCTACTTTTGTTGCTTTAGTTTTTTTAACAACTTTAGCTTTAGGAGCTGTAGACTTTTTAACTACCTTTACTTTAGTTTTTTTTTTTATTTTTTTCTCAGGAGTTTTTTTAAAGATTTTCGCTAAAATATTTGTCGTACTTGTTTTCTTCATTTTTATACTTTTCATGATCCTCAGGTGGATCTTTTTTCTCAGTTATATTTGGCCAAATTTCAGAATACTTTGTATTTATTTCAAGCCATTTTTCGCTTCCAGACTCAGTATCTGCTACTATTGCGTCTACTGGACATTCTGGCTCGCAAACGCCACAATCTATACACTCCTCTGGTTTAATTACAAGCATATTGTTGCCCTCATAAAAACAATCAACTGGACAGACTTCAACGCAGTCCATTAATTTACATTTAATACATTTATCATTTACTAGGTATGTCATTTAGATAATTCTTTTTTTACTTTTTCTTTTAAGTCACCCATAGTCTTTGCATCTATATATAATAAACCAGCTAGTCTCCTCATCAAGTTTGTCTCATACATATCTGCGTTATCATCTGAATAAATAATTTTCCATAGAGACTCAACAATTCTAATTTTATCTGATTCAGGAGCATTTTTGACCTCTCTTGTAAAACTTAGTATTTGGTTAGAATTTTCTTCAATAACTGACGCATCTGCAATTAATTTTTCTATATTTGAAATTGTTGCACCTAATTCAATCAAAGTTTTTCTGATAATCTCTTTTTCTTTATCTTCATAATTTTCGTCAATTTTTGCTACATGAATTAATAAAGCAGCGATATTAGAATAAGATTTATCATTATTCACTGTATCCTTCTCTTTTTCTTTATTTTTAAAAAAGCTTATCATTAATTAAAATTAAAATTTTTTAATATTTTAAATGGATTGTTTATAGAGACTATCTTTTTAAAAGGCTTTTTAATTTGTTTTTGTGGACTGTACTTAAAATAAATATCCTTGTCTCTTTCGAGTGTTTTGTAATTCATTTTCTCAATTAATTTTTTAAAATTTTCTTTACTACATCCTAATAAATTAAGCATCTCTGGTACTAGTTTAATTTCTTTATCCTTTTCGGGACTAGCGTTAATAATTAGTACAAACAATCTTTCTAGAATGTCAATTCTAACATAATAATTATCAAAATTTTCAAAGCCACAAAGAAGCATAAAATGTTTATCTCTTATATTTTTATCATCCAAAAAATTTAAGCCAAAAGTAGGAGGAGTTAAATTCAAGTTTTTTTGATTAAAGTTTTTCCACAGTAAGGTTCTTAAGGAAACAGCTTCGGGCTTTAGTAATCTAAATAAAAAAACATGGTATCTTCCAAATTTAACACCCAAATCTCTTAAAATTTTTCTCTCATCTTGACCAAGTTTCTTTAAGTATTCAGCTACTACTTCTCTTTTAATAACACCATTATTTTCATATAATTGGTAAGCCAATGCTTTAATGGAAGAGTTACTTTCTTTTAAATTTTTTAAGTCAATCAGGCTTTTCAATACGAACTTTATTTTTTCTTTAATCCAATTTCCAATAAATTCTGATAATTTTTGTTTGTCATCATTTTCCAGAATATCATCTACTATTAAAAATATATCAGGGTTTAAATAGTCTTTACCAGTTATTAATTTGGCAATTGGAAAATTTTTCCAATAAATTTTAAAATCATCCCTTATTTCTATCAACCCTGTATCAATAATAGATTGAATTCTTTTTTGCAGTTCTGGGCCCACAGTTTGTCTTGCTGCTTTTTTTAATGACTTAATATCAGTTTCAAGTGCACCAGCTTTTAAATCTATCTCAAATCTTAAACCTTTCAAATCACCAATAAACTGCTCATCAATTATTACTTTATTATCTTCCATTATTTCAGTTTTAAATTCTATATCCTGTTTTAATCCCCTTGCAAGAACACTCGCTCTTTTATCAATAAAAGTTTTAGTAAGCTCTTCATGTAACCTGTCAGATAATCTGTCTTCTAATAGTTTAGTTTTCTCTATCCAATAACTTTGACTTTCAACCCAATTAATTTTATTGGAAACATATGACCAAGTTCTAACATTTGCAATTCTATTTGACAAAGAATCTACATTTCCTTCTAATTTATCTAATTTCATTAGCTGTAATCTCATATAATCATTGGTAATTTTACCATCATTGCTATTTAAAAAATTGAAAACCTTGCCAACAACTTCAATATGATTTCCGTATGTTTTTTTCACAAAGTCTGGAATTTGGCAACACTCCCAAAGTAATTCCAATGTTTCTTGGTTATTTTTAATATTGTGACCATCCATATCTTTTAAAAAATATTTTAAAACTTTTTCATCTCCACACTCGTGTATTTTCCTTAACCAATCTTTATTGGGTTTTTCTTCAAGTGATTTGATTAAACTGTGAGCATTATTAAAATTTAAATTAGAATTTCTCCAAAATAACATTCTAATTTCCTCAAATTTATGATTTTCAAGTAATTCTACTTCTTCAGCTGTAATATCTTTGCAGTCTCCAGTAACTCCAAAATTACCATCATTTAGATATCTACCTGCTCTTCCAGCAATTTGCCCGATCTCAGACATGTTAAGACGTCTTAATTTTTTACCATCAAATTTTTTAAGGTTTGAAAAGTATACATTTTCTAAATCCATATTAATTCCCATTCCAATTGCATCAGTTGCAACTAGGAAATCAACATCTCCTGATTTATATAATTCAACCTGAGCATTTCTTGTTTTTGGACTTAGAGAACCCATAACAATAGCTGCTCCACCTTTTTGTCTACGTACAAGTTCGGCAATTGCATAAACTTCTTCAGTTGAAAAAGCTATTATTGCTGTTTTTCTATTTATTCTTGAAATTTTTTTATGTCCATCATAGGTAAGTTTAGAAAGTCTTTCTCTATTTATAAATTCAGTATCTTCATTTAACTTATTAACTATATTCCTAATAGTACTCGAGCCCATAAACATTGTTAGTTTTTCTCCACGAAGATTTAACAACCTGTCTGTAAAAATATGACCTCTCTCATGATCTGCACACATTTGAATTTCATCAATACCCACAAAATCTAAATGCTTATTGATTGGCATAGATTCTACTGTGCAAAGAAAATATTTAGCATTAGGGGGAATTATTTTTTCTTCACCTGTGATTAATGCAACTTTATCAGAACTTATTTTTTTTATAATTTTGTCATATACCTCTCGTGCAAGCAAACGTAATGGAAATCCAATCATTCCGGAATCAAATGAAAGCATAGTTTCTATTGCGAGATAGGTTTTTCCGGTATTTGTGGGACCAAGAACAGCCGTAATTTTATTTTTAGACATATCTATTGATGGTACCTTAAATTTTTGCTCCACCACATATTGCTGTCTACAAAGAACAAAAATAGGTTAAAACATGACCGAATCATCAGATAAAAGTTCTCATTTTAAAGTTTATAAATTTATTAAATATTAACCACCCGGACCTAAGTCAGAAGATTTTTTTTTAAAATTTTCCATATACCTGAAGCAGAGGTTATGATTTTATCGTTACATTTTAGTTCACAAAACAAAAATATTAGTGTGCTTGTTCTTTTTAAAATTC
Source organism: uncultured Candidatus Pelagibacter sp. (assembly GCA_905618905.1). Classification (GTDB taxonomy): domain Bacteria; phylum Pseudomonadota; class Alphaproteobacteria; order Pelagibacterales; family Pelagibacteraceae; genus Pelagibacter. The sequence goes on from CAJQTH010000015.1 coordinate 29,837, forward strand.
TTGTAAAACCAGTGACCTCATCTCCTACTTTAGATGCACCGATAAATTTTAAGTCTAATGAAATAGTTACACAAGGTGCATTACCTGACGCTCTGTGTGCAGCAGTTCCTGCCCCTGCATCAATTAAGGCTGACAAATAACCACCATGAGTTATTCCCGCATTATTTAAATGGTTTTCATTAATTATAGTTTTAAACTCATATTCTGTTTCAGACATAGTTCTAAATAAAACACCACCATTGTGTTTCATAAAACCAGATTTAATGCTTATTTGTTCAAATTTATTACTCATAATTTTTATAATATGAAAGTTAAAATTAATAAGATTATAAAAACAATTATAAAAAAATATATAACTGATTTTTGTAGAGATGATTTTAGTAGCCAATCTAACATTTTTATTTATCCTTTTTGGTGGACCGCCCAGAACTCGAATCTGGAATCTCCCGGTTCGTAGCCGAGCGCCTTATCCAATTTGGCCAGCGGTCCTTAATTAAATAATTTACCCAGTATATCAAAGTTTTTAATGTAATTTAACTTATAAAATATTATGTTGTATTAGCAATGACCAAAAAACGAAACGATGTAGTTATTACAGCAGCTTTAAGAACACCTATAGGTATATATAAGGGATCTCTAAAAAACCTTAGTGCTGATAAACTAGGAGCGCTAGCCATTAAAGAAGCTATTTTTAAATCAAAATTGAAACCAGATGATATTGATGAAGTGATTATGGGTCATGTTCTTACTTCTGGATTAGGACAAAACCCAGCAAGACAAGCTTCTATTCATGCTGGAATTCCAGTTTCAAAACCAGCACATATAATTAATCAAGTATGTGGGTCTGGATTAAGATCGGTAATTTCAGGCTATCAATCTATTAAATTAGGAGAAAGTAAAATTATAGTTGCTGGTGGACAAGAAAATATGTCTAGAGCACCACATACAATTTTTTATCGAGAAAATAAAAAATTATCTGAAAATAAATTAGTTGATACGATGGTCAATGATGGACTAACGGACTCATTTAATAACTATCACATGGGTGTTACTGCAGAAAATGTAGCAGATAAGTGCCAAATCTCTAGAGATGAACAAGATATGTTTGCATTAAATTCTCAAGAAAAAACTCAAAAAGCCATAAATGAAGATAAGTTTAAAAATGAGTTAATCAAATTAAGTATTAATAAAGATGACAAAAATTTTATTTTTGAGAAAGATGAACATCCAAGAGGTAATGTAAACTTAGAAGATTTAAAAAAATTAAAGACTATTTTTAAAGAAAATGGAACGGTTACTGCAGGTAATTCATCAGGAATAAATGATGGAGCAGCAGCAACCGTATTGATGTCTAGAGAAGAGGCTGAGCTAAGAGAAATAGAGCCATTAGCTAAAGTGGTATCCTGGGCATCCTGTGGTGTTGAGCCATCATTGATGGGGCTTGGTCCAATACCAGCTGTGAATATGGCTTTAAAAAAAGCTAGATGGAATATTGAAGATGTTGATTTATTTGAAATCAATGAAGCATTTGCAGCACAAAGTATTGCTGTAATTAGAGACCTTAAAATCCCTAAAGAAATTATAAATGTGAATGGTGGTGCAATTGCATTAGGACATCCGATTGGAGCCTCAGGAACTAGGATTTTAGTAACCCTTATTCACGAAATGGTAAGACAAGGTAAAAGTAAAGGCTGTGCCACTCTTTGTATTGGTGGTGGAATGGGAATAGCCATGTGTATTGAAAGAAATTAAAATTTTATCTTTTAGTTATTTTAAAGTTTTTTGTTCAATAAAAATACAGGTGTGCATAAAAAAGCCTAATAGTGTGCTAAAATAATAAGAGATATACTTTTTTTTAGGTATATAAATCAATTTAAATAATGAGCAAAAAATTACTTGTTCCAGATATTGGTGAATTTGAAAAAGTTGAAGTTATTGAACTTTTAGTAAAGCCAGGAGATCAAATAAATTCAAACGACCCTGTCGTTACTATTGAAAGTGACAAATCTAGTGTCGAAATTCCATCAACAATTTCGGGAAAGATAGAATCTGTAAATGTTAAAGTGGGTGATAAGGTTTCCAAGGGTGATTTATTATTAAGTGTTGAGTCTTCAAAAGAGAGTCCCTCAGAAAAACCAATTCCCAAAGATACAGAAAGCATTATTAAACAAGCTGAATCAATTTTAGAGAATGAAAAAAAAGAAGAAACTGTTCAGCTAAATTCAGTTGAAGAAAAAAAACAAACAATAATTCAGGTTACAAATGATAATGATATTGATCCTTTAGAAACTCAAGATTGGTTAGAATCTTTGTCAGCAGTTGTTGCAAAAGATGGAAATCAAAGAGCTCACTTTTTGATAAAAGAATTAATTAATAAAGCTTATCGAGAAGGAGCAAACATTCCCTACACGCAGCACACTCCTTATATCAATACTATTCCACCAGAAGCAGAAGTTAAATCAAATGGTGATCAGAATATTGAAAGAAGAATTAGATCTTTAATTAGATGGAATGCAGCAGCCATGGTTGTTAGAGCAAATAAAAAATTTCCAGAATTGGGTGGCCATATAGGTACATTTGCATCAGCAGCAACACTTTATGATGTAGGTATGAATCATTTTTGGAGAGCCAAAAATAATAAATTTGGTGGAGATCTAGTTTATTTCCAAGGTCATAGTGCACCAGGTGTTTATGCTAGAGCATTTCTAGAAGGTAGATTAAATGAAAAACAATTAGATAGTTTTAGACAAGAAGTAAAACCAGGTGGACTCTCTTCATACCCACACCCTTGGCTGATGCCAAAGTTTTGGCAGTTTCCAACTGTATCAATGGGTTTAGGACCTATGCTTGCAATTTATCAAGCAAGGTACATGAAGTATTTAATTAACAGAGGGTTAATTAAAGATGAGGGGAGAAAAGTCTGGGCATTTCTTGGTGATGGAGAGATGGATGAACCTGAGTCTTTAGGTGCAATAGGATTGGCTGCTAGAGAAAAGTTAGATAACTTAATATTTGTTGTAAATTGTAATCTTCAAAGGCTGGATGGACCTGTAAGAGGTAATGGAAAAATTATTCAAGAACTAGAAGGAAGCTTTAGAGGGGCTGGTTGGAATGTAATTAAAGTAATTTGGGGCTCTTATTGGGACTCTTTGATTGCTAATGACAAAACAGGTCACTTGGCTAAAGTTATGAGTGAAACTGTAGATGGTGAATACCAAGCAATGAAAGCTAGAGATGGAGCTTATGTTAGGGAACGATTTTTTGGAAAATATCCAGAGACACAAGAATTAGTTTCCAGTTTATCAGATAAAGATATTTGGAGATTAAATAGAGGTGGTCACGACCCTCATAAAGTTTATGCAGCATACGACCAGGCATCAAAAAACCAAGGAAGCCCAACAGTTATAATAGCAAAAACTATTAAAGGATATGGAATGGGTAAGACAGGAGAAAGTGTTAATACTACCCACCAAACTAAAAAATTAGATGTTGATGATTTGTTGTACTACAGAGATCGTTTTGACGTCCCATTAACAGATGAACAAGTAAGAAATGTTGAGTATTTTAAACCTGATGAAAAATCATTAGAAATTAAATACATTAAAGAAAAGAGAATGAGACTGGGTGGTTTCTTACCTGAAAGAACAACATATTCAAAACCTATTAAAGCACCAGCAAAAGATATTTTTGATTTTATGAAAGCATCAACAGGTGAAAAAGAAATGTCTACAACCATGGCATTGGTTAGAATGTTTACAAATTTATTAAGAGATAAAAATATTTCACCCCGATTAGTCCCAATTATTCCTGATGAAGCAAGAACTTTTGGTATGGAAGGATTTTTTCAAAAAATAGGAATATATGCACATGAAGGTCAAAAGTATGAACCAGAAGATTCTGCTCAGTTAAGTTCTTACAGAGAAGAGAAAACTGGACAGGTTCTAGAAGAAGGAATTAATGAAGCTGGAGCAATGTCATCATGGATTGCTGCTGCGACCTCCTACACTAATCATGATATTGAAATGATACCAATTTATATTTTTTATTCTATGTTTGGTTTTCAAAGAATAGGTGACCTTGCATGGGCAGGTGGAGACAGTCAAGCTAGAGGTTTTTTAATTGGAGCAACCGCAGGAAGAACCACTTTAGCAGGAGAAGGATTACAGCACCAAGATGGTCATAGTCATTTAATTGCATCGACAATTCCAAATTGTATTTCATATGATCCAACATTTCATTATGAGCTTGCTGTGATTTTTAGAGAAGGCTTGAGAAGAATGCATGAAAAAAATGAAAACGTTTTTTATTATATCACCACTATGAATGAAAATTATACACATCCAAGTATGCCAAAAGATAAAAATTGTGAAGAAGGAATTCTTAAAGGAATGTATAAAATTAAAGAATTTAATGGACATAAAAAAACTAAAATTCAACTTTTAGGCTCAGGTACAATATTGAGAGAGATGATGGCTGCTGCTGAAATTCTTCAAAATGAATACCAAATAGATAGTGAAATTTGGAGTGTCACAAGTTTTAATGAGTTGAGAAAAGATGGCATGGAAGTTGAAAGATATAATCTTTTAAATCCAGATAAAGACCAAAAAGTTTCATATGTAGAACAGTGTTTAGGAAAAACAGAAGGACCAATTTTGGCTGCTTCAGATTATATGAGAATGAATTCTGACCAAATTAGACCTTATACCGAAAAAAGCTTTTATTCTCTGGGTACAGATGGTTATGGAAGAAGTGACACTAGAAAAAACCTTAGAAAATTTTTTGAAGTTGATAAAGAGCATATTGTTGCTTATGGATTAAGTGTACTTGCAAAAGAACAGTTAATAGCATCAAAATATGCAAAAGAAGCCATAAAGAAGTATAATATTGATGGCAGCAAACCAATGCCAACAAAACTATAAGATGTCAGATAAAGAGATTAAAGTACCAAATATTGGCGAATTTAAAGACGTTGAGGTAATTGAGGTATTAGTTTCAAATGGCCAGTCAGTTTCCAAAAATGATCCACTTATTACAATTGAGAGTGACAAATCTAGTGTTGAAATACCAGCTTCTTTTGATGGAAAGGTTAAGTCTGTTAAAATTAAAGTGGGAGATAGGGTTTCAGAAGGGGATTTAATATTAATTGTAGAGCAATCTGGAGAAGAAAAAAAAAGTATAGAACAAAAAACTATTAAAGAAGCAGAACCGGTCGCAAATCAAGATCAAGCAGAAGGGATTGTAAAAATTAAACAAACACAAAATTTGATAAAAAAAGACAATTCAGAAGATTTATCTGCAAGCCCAAAAGTACGTAAATTTGCTCGAGAGCTTGGGGTTAATATTAATGAGATAGTTGGCAGTGAAAGACAAGGAAGAGTTGTAGAAGATGATGTAAAGAATTTTATATCCTCTAAAATTAATAAAACTTCAGATAAAACTGAAGTTCAATCAAAAAAAATTGTTAGTGAATTTTCTCATTCTGATTTTGGTGAAGTTGAAGTTAAAGATATGCCTAGGGTTAAAAGATTAGCCTCTACGTATCTAGTTAATTCTTGGACTACAATACCCCATGTAACAAATCATGATGAAGCAGATATAACTGAAATGGAAGATTTTAGAACTTCACTTGCTGATATGTACACAAGTGAAAGAAAAAAAATTACTCCATTAGCTTTTATTGTTAGAGCTTTAGTTGCGTCTTTAAAAAAGTTTCCTAGTTTTAACTCTTCAATAGATGATATTGAAAATGGAAAGATAACAATGAAAAAATATTTTCATGTTGGAATTGCAGTCGACACGCCACATGGCTTGATGGTGCCAAAAATTAGAAATGCTGACAATAAAAGTATTTCGTATATTGGCAATGAATTGAAAACAGTAAGTGACCAATGTAGAAACCTAAAGATAGATAAGAAGGAATTCTTTGGAGGATCTATGACCATTACAAGTCTTGGCGGAATTGGAGGTTCGTTTTTTACACCAATAATAAATTATCCAGAAGTTGCTATACTAGGAGTGGGTAAAGCACAAAAAAAAAAAATTTTTATCAATGGAAAATTTGAAACAAGAACAATGTTACCACTTTCATTATCATACGATCATAGAATAATTGATGGTGCTGAAGCGGCTAGATTTAATAATGATCTTAAAGAAAATTTAGGCAAAAATTTTGCTTATAAATTGGCTATATAGATTTTAATGTCAAAAACATCTTCATTATTTAGTGCTTTACTATGTACGTTCATATGGGGAACAACTTTTATCGCTCAAGATACGGGAATGGACGATATTGGTCCTTTTACTTTTAATGCTGTTAGGTTTTTTGTAGGCTTTTTAGCAGTAGCCCCTTTAGCTTTTATTTTTGAAAGAAAAAATATCTCAAAATCAGTACAAAGAAATCAAAAAGAATTTACTAACTTAGCTCTTTTAATAGGTCTATCTTTATTTTTAGGGTCAGGACTTCAGCAAGTGGCTTTACTTTATACTGATGTTGCTAATGCAGCATTTTTTACCATTTTCTATGTTCCAATGGTCCCGTTTATAATTTTTTTTATGTATAAAAAACCAATCCACTGGAGCATTTGGCCTTCAGTTCTTTTTTGTGTGATGGGAGGTTATTTACTAACTAATTTTTACAGCGCAACAGTTAGAACTGGTGATGCACTTATAATAATAGGTGCTTTTTTTTGGAGCACACACATTATTTTTACTGGTAAAATTATAGAAAACTACAACCTTCCATTAACAATTGGTGCAATACAAACTTTAATTGTTGCCTCTCTATCATTAATTATAGGATTAATTTTTGAAGACTTTATTTGGTCTAATATTCTTAAAGAAAAATTTCAAATCTTATACGCAGGAATTTTATCTGGAGGCCTTGCATTTGTTTTACAAATATATGCACAAAAAAATATATCCCCTGCTCCATCAGCAATAATTTTTTCTTTAGAGGGTGTTTTTGCAACAATTGCTGCTTGGATTTTATTAGATCAAATTTTAGATATAAATAATCTGTTTGGATGTTTATTTATTTTATTCGGTGTTTTATTTTCACAATTAGCGCCAATATTTAAAAAAAATTAATTATATATTATTATAAATAAAATTATTGAAATAATAATTCTGTAAATTACAAAAACATTTAAAGAAAATTTGTTTATATAGTCCAAGAAAAATTTAACTGTAAAATAAGAAAATAAAAAAGAAAGAGTGATTGATATTAGTATAAGGTAGTTGAGCTCAAAGGTTTGTTCAATAGCATTTTTTAATTGTAGCACACTCGCACCAGCTATAGCAGGTATAGCCAACAGAAAAGAAATTTTACTTGAATCAAATCTATTAAATCTAAAAAGTCTTGCAGCTGTTATTGTAATTCCCGCTCTACTTACACCTGGTATTAAAGCAAGTATTTGGAACAAACCAATATATAATATTGTTTTAAAATTTAAGTTGGATGATATTTTTTTATCAAATTTACTTTTGTCTGCAACATATAAAATAATTCCAAAAACTAATGTTGTCCAAGCAATTATCTTTAAATTATTTTCTAATAGATTAACTAGACCTGTGGAGCTTATTATATACCCAGCTATTACAATTGGTATAGAGCCAATAATTAATAAAGTTAATAATTTTTGATTATTTTTAAGGTCTAGTAATTCTCTTCTAAAATAAAAGATTATTGCAAGTAAGGAGCCAAAATGGAGACTAACATCAATCATTAGTGAGTTAGAATTAAAATTAAAGATTATCTCAACAATGTTTAAATGAGCTGATGAACTGATCGGCAAAAATTCTGATATGCCCTGAACTATTGATAGGATTATAATTTCAATAATATTTGAGAACATTTAAAGGTTCGTAGCTTAAATATTCAATGATTTAAACAATTCCATTTGAACATATTAGATATGCACAAAACAAAATAAGAAGAGTTAAGGGCATTTATTGCAAATTTAAGGTCATATATATTGACCTTGTTTGTCTTTTATTACTCAAAACTGTGTTATATGGTTACTTTATTAAAGGGTATGTATGTCAGAAAAAATGCTTAAATTTGTAAAGATAGGTCAACAAACTCCACCTAAAAGAGAAGTTGGCAATAGAAAAGAAGATTTTAATGAAATTTATAAAGAGTTTATCAACGAAAAAGCAGGTGAACAATCTAGTAGATGTTCACAATGTGGAGTTCCTTTTTGTCAGGTACATTGTCCATTAAGCAACAATATTCCGGATTGGTTAAAATTAACTGCAGAGGGAAGACTAAAAGAAGCATATGAATTATCCCAAAGCACCAACAACATGCCAGAAGTGTGTGGAAGAATATGTCCACAAGATAGATTGTGTGAAGGAAATTGTGTAATTGAACAATCGGGACATGGAACAGTAACTATAGGTTCAGTTGAGAAATATATTACTGATAACGCATGGGAACAAGGCTGGGTAAAGCCTATAAAAATTAAAAATGAAAAGAGTCAAAGTATTGGAATTATAGGAGCAGGTCCAGCAGGACTGGCTGCTGCAGAACAGCTACGTAAGTTAGGGTATCAAATTACAGTATACGATCGATATGATAGAGCCGGTGGTTTAATGATTTACGGGATTCCAAATTTTAAGTTAGAAAAATTTGTTGTAGAAAGAAGAACTAAGTTATTAGAAGAGGGTGGAATTAAATTTGTTCAAAATTTTGAGGTTGGAAAAGATGCTACATTAGAGCAATTAAGAAAAAAACATGATGCCCTTTTAATTGCAACTGGAGTTTATAAAGCTCGAGAAATAGATCTACCAGGAAAAGATTTAGGAAATATATTTCCAGCTATGGAATTTTTAACAGCTTCAAATAAAAAAGGGTTAGGAGATAAGGTAGAATTATTTGATAATGGAACATTAAATGCTGAAGGAAAAAATATTGTGGTAATTGGAGGAGGTGACACTGCAATGGACTGTGTTAGGACTTCAATCAGACAAAAAGCAAAATCAGTTAAATGCCTTTATAGAAGAGACAAAGAAAATATGCCTGGGTCTGCTAGAGAAGTGGCTAATGCAGAAGAGGAAGGAGTAGAGTTTGTATGGCTATCTAGTCCCAAAGAATTTATTGGAACAAATAAAGTTGAAGGTTTGATGGTAGATAAAATTAAACTTGGTGAACCAGATGATAGTGGTAGACGTAAACCAGAAATCCAAAGTAATTCTCATTTTAATATTAAAGCAGACATAGTAATTAAAGCTCTTGGGTTTGACCCTGAAAATTTACCAAAACTATTTGGATCTGAAGATCTGCAAGTTACTAAATGGGGAACATTAAAAACTGATTTTGATACAATGGAAACAAATTTACCAGGTGTTTTTGCTGCAGGAGATATTATCAGAGGAGCATCTTTAGTTGTTTGGGCTATAAAAGATGGAAGAGACGTAGCAATATCAATAAAAAGTTTTTTAGAAAACAAAGAGCTTAGCGAAGAAAAGGTTGCTTAATGAAAAATTATAAAAAGAACCTTAAAATTCTTGAAGATGGTCATGTTTATTCAAAAGACATGGAGCATGATGCTTGTGGAGTAGGATTAATTGCTTCTACTGAGGGTAAAAAATCTAGAAAAGTAGTTGAATATGGAATTAATGCCTTAAAAGCGGTTTGGCACAGAGGAGCCGTTGATGCTGATGGAAAAACAGGTGATGGAGCTGGAATTCATTTGGAAATTCCTTCAGATTTCTTTGCTGAAAAAATAGAAATTACAGGTCACGACCACGATGGTTCAGAAATTTGTGTGGGTATGATTTTTTTACCCAGAAATAATTATCAAGCACAAGAAAATGCAAGAACTTTAGTTGAAAGTGAATTAACAAAAAGTAATTTTAGTATTTATGGATGGAGACAAGTTCCAGTAAATCCAAAAGTTTTAGGTGAAAAAGCAAATCTTACGAGACCAGAAATTACTCAAGTACTATTCAAACATAATAATAAAGATTTAACAGAAAAAGAATTAGAAAGAAAAATTTATGAATCTAGAAGAAAAATTGAAAAAGAAGCTATTAAAGATGCGATAGAAGGTTTTTATATTTGCTCACTAAGTTCTAAGTCAGTTATTTATAAGGGAATGTTTTTAGCAGAGTCTATCGCAGATTTTTATTTAGATTTAAAGGATGAGAGGTTTATATCTCGATTTGCAATATTCCATCAAAGATTTTCAACAAACACAGCACCAAGTTGGGATCTGGCACAACCTTTTAGAGCATTAGCTCATAATGGAGAAATAAACACACTAAAGGGAAATAAAAACTGGATGAAAGTTCATGAGCAAGAAATGGACAGCCCCTTATTTGATGATATGGAAAATTTAAAACCAGTTATACAGCCAGGATCATCAGACTCTGCTGCATTAGATAGTGTTTTTGAACTTTTAAATATTTCTGGCCAATCAGCACCACTCGCAAAATTAATGTTAATTCCAGATGCCTGGTCTAAAAAAAGTCAAACATTATCAAAAGATCACCAACAACTATTTAATTTTTTAAATAGCACAATGGAGCCATGGGATGGACCAGCTGCTATTGCAGCTACCGATAATGAGTGGGCTATAGTAGCTGCTGATAGAAATGGGTTGCGCCCAATGAGATATACTATTTCAAAAGATAAAATACTATGTGCAGGGTCAGAGACAGGAATGGTTGAAATTGATGAAAAACAAATTCTTAAAAAGGGAAGGTTGGGTCCTGGAGAAATTCTTGGGGTAAGAATAGCGAAAGGCAAGGTGTTTTCTAATGTTGAGATAAAAGACTATCTGGCAAAAGAGTTTAAACATTTTAATAATCAAATAATTGATTTAGAAAAAAAATTCCCAATAAAAAATGAAAAATTTACTTTTTCAGGTGATGAACTTAAAAAAAGACAGCACGCTTTTGGTTATAGTTTGGAAGATTTAGAACTTATTCTACACCCTATGGCGGAGGATGCTAAAGAAGCCATTGGTTCAATGGGTGACGATACTCCACTTGCGGTGTTATCTGACCGTTATAGGCCGCTTTATCACTTCTTTAGACAAAATTTTAGTCAAGTTACAAACCCACCAATTGATTCTTTAAGAGAAAACAAGGTTATGAGTTTAAAAACTCGTTTTGGTAACCTTGGAAATATTTTAGATTTTAGTAATTTAACAGAAGAAAATATATATGTTTTAGATAGTCCTATTTTATCAAACTCTCAGTTAGAAAAATTCATTAATTTTTTTGGTCAAAAATCAATAACTATTGACTGTACTTTTGATAAAAGTGAAAATCTTGAAACCTCTATTGAGAGAATTAAAAAAGATTCTGAAATTGCAGTTAGGCAGGGTCTTACTCAATTAGTCTTAAGTGATAAAAATACTTCTGAAGAAAGATTGCCCATTCCAATGCTATTAAGCGTTGGTGCAACAAATACACATCTCATAAAAAAAAAACTAAGAGGCTATGCTTCAATTAATGCCCAAACTGGGGAAGCATTAGATACACATTCATTTGCAACACTCATAGGTGTTGGGGCTACAACAGTTAATCCTTATTTAGCATTGGATAGCTTATATCAGAGATTTGAAAAGAAATTATTTGGAAAGTTTGGGTACGATGAGTGCATAGAGAGGTATGTACAGTCAGTAAATTATGGTCTTTTAAAAATAATGTCAAAAATGGGAATTTCAGTCATAAGCTCTTATAGAGGTGGATGTAATTTTGAAACAGTTGGTTTGAGTAGAACGGTAGCATCAGAGTATTTTCCAGGAATTTTATCAAAAATTTCAGGAATAGGCTTAAATGGAATAGAAAAAAAATTAAGAATTATTCACAAAGAAGCATTTGAAGGCACAGATACAATTTTACCAATTGGCGGAATTTACAGGTACAGAAAAAATGGTGAAGTGCACCAATATCAAGGTAAGCTTATTCATCTTTTGCAGAGTGCCGTTTCTTCAAATTCTTTTGATGCTTATAAAAAATATGCAAAAGGTATTTATAGTCTTCCACCCATACATCTTAGAGATCTAATTGGATTTAGAGAAAAAAATTTAAATCCTTCTATAGATATTACAGAAGTAGAACCAATTGAAAATATTTTAACAAGATTTGGAAGTGGAAGTATGTCTCATGGTGCATTATCGAAAGAAGCACACGAAACTTTAGCTATAGGAATGAATAGAATTAAAGGAGCCTCTTGTAGTGGTGAAGGTGGTGAAGATGAGAAAAGATTTACTAAGATGAAAAATGGAGACAGTGCTAACTCTAGAGTTAAACAAATAGCTTCAGCAAGATTTGGAGTAACACTCAAGTACCTTAATAACTGTAATGAAATAGAGATTAAAATTGCACAAGGAGCAAAACCTGGTGAAGGTGGCCAGTTACCTGGGTTTAAAGTTACAGAAGAAATTGCAAAATTAAGACATTCAACACCAGGTGTAACGTTAATATCACCACCACCACACCATGATATTTATTCTATCGAGGATCTAGCTCAGTTAATTTATGATCTTAAACAAGCAAATCCAAAAGCAAGAGTTGGTGTAAAATTAGTAGCATCATCTGGTATTGGAACAATTGCAGCTGGTGTAGCTAAAGCTAAAGCAGATATAATTCTGATTTCTGGACACAATGGAGGAACAGGAGCAACACCACAAACAAGTGTTAAATATGTTGGGATACCCTGGGAGATGGGCTTGACTGAAGCTAATCAAGTTTTAACTTTAAATAATTTGAGACATAAAGTTACTTTAAGAACTGATGGGGGAATTAAAACAGGAAGAGACGTTGTTATTGCAGCCATGATGGGTGCTGAAGAATATGGGGTAGCAACAACTGCATTAGTAGCTATGGGATGTATAATGGTTCGACAGTGTCATTCAAATACGTGTCCAGTCGGAGTTTGCACTCAAGATGAAAAATTAAGAGAAAAATTTTCTGGCACACCAGAAAAAGTAGTTAACTTATTTAAATTTATTGCAGAAGAAGTGAGAGAAATCCTAGCTGAGATAGGTTTTAAATCTATGAATGAGATAATTGGTAGAACTGATTTATTAAGACAAGTGAGTAAAGCCTCACCAAACTTAGATGATTTAGATTTAAATCCTTTATTTGTTCAGACAGATCCTGGAGAAAATACAAGATATTGTAAAGATCCAGAAATAAATTCTGTTCCAGATACTTTAGACCAAGAAATTCTACCTGAAATAAAAGATCAAATTGGAAAAGTAAAAATTATTGAAAAAGAGTATATTATTAAAAATACTCATAGAACTGTTGGTACAAGAATTTCCAATCATCTTTACGAGAAATATGGTTCTGAAAAATTAGAGGATAACTTTTTATCTCTAAAATTCAAAGGGTCAGCAGGGCAGTCTTTTGGAGCATTTGGAATAAAAGGTTTAAAACTTATTTTAAAAGGTGATGCTAATGACTATGTGGGTAAAGGTTTGTCAGGTGCAACAGTTGTAGTTAAACTCCCAGATGAAAGTAATTTAATTTCATATGAGAATACCATAATAGGAAATACAGTTTTATACGGAGCAACATCTGGAAAATTATTTGCAGCAGGCCAAGCTGGGGAAAGATATGCAGTGAGAAATTCAGGATCAATTTCAGTTATCGAAGGCTGTGACTCAAATGCTTGTGAATATATGACTGGTGGTACAGTTGTAGTTTTGGGAGAAGTAGGAGATAATTTTGGAGCTGGGATGACAGGTGGAATGGCGTTTATTTACGATATAAATAAGAAATTTGACAAAAAAGTAAACCCAGAGACTATAGTCTGGCAAACGCCAGAGACAGATCATTGGATAGCTTATTTAAAAAATTTAGTACAAGAGCATCACCAGGAGACAAATTCAGATTTTTCTAAAAAGATAATAGAAAATTTTGATAAAGAAATTTATAATTTTATTCAAGTTTGTCCAAAAGAAATGATTGATAAGCTAAAAAACCCAATAAGTTTAAAATCTATTATAAAAGAAGTTAGTTAAAATGAAGGATATAAATATTTTTTGTTTTGGTTTTGGCCAAGTAGCAAAAAATTTTATAAAGAAGCTAAGTATTGAGCAATATAATATTAACTTGTCAGCAACTTCTAGAAGTGAGTCTTCAAAAAAAGTATTCAATGGTGTTAATTATAATAGCTACCAATTTAATAGTGAAAAATTTGATCAAAAGTTAGTTGTAAAATTAAAAGAAGCAGATCATATTTTAGTTTCTATACCACCAGAAAATCAAGAAGACTTAGTTGTAAAAAATTTTTCTAAATTTATAGAAAGTTCCAAGGTAAAATGGATAACCTACTTATCGGCCACTAGTGTTTACGGTGATCATAATGGTGAATGGGTTAATGAAAATAGCAAAACAAACCCAATCTCAACTAATGGTATTGCAAGATTAAAAGCTGAAAATACATGGGTTTCTTTAGAAAAAAATAACAAAATACCAGTTCAGATATTTAGGTTATCTGGAATTTATTCTAATGAAAAAAATATTTTAATACGATTAAAATCAGGAGCAGTGAAATTGATTAATAAAAAAAATCATTATTTTTCTAGAATTCATGTGGATGATATTTCAAATATATTATTTAAATCTTTATCAAAATTTAAGTCAGGAGAAATATACAATCTATCTGATGATAAACCTTCTACATATGAAGATGTTACTTTATTTGGAGCGAAAATGTTAAATATTGAAAATATTGAAAAAATTGAAGTTGATCAAATTAAAAGTGAGATGTTAAAAAATTTTTATAATGAGTCTAAAAAAGTTAGTAACAAAAAAATGAAAAGTTATTTTAACTATAATTTAAAATTTCCAAGCTATATTGAAGGACTAAACTATATTAGAAGTAATTTTATCTAGCTCCAAAAGTATTCTTTTTAGACTTCGTTTACTTGATAAACTGTGATCACCATTTTTTATTATCACTAATTTTTTTTTAGCTTTACTAAATAACCCAAGAACCTTTCTGGAATAACTTGTTGGTACAACCTCATCTTTACTTCCGTGAATCATAGTCACATCGATGTTGGATTTAATTTTTCTATTTAAGATTTTATTTTTTCTACCATCTTTTATTAATTGATAGGTGATTGGATATTCATAATTACCATGTTTTAAATTATAAATTCCTTTCTTTATAGTTTCGTTCTTCATTTTTTTTGTAAACTTTTTCCACATTAGGTTTTGCAAAAACTCTGGAGCCGAACCAATTCCTAAAAAACCTTTAATTTGATCTTTAAAATATTTAAATTGATTTAATGAGAGCCATGCACCCATACTCGAGCCAACTAAGATAAATTTATTTTTTTTAACTATTTTTTTAATTACTGTTTCAACTTCTTTTGACCATTGAGTGATATTTCCTTTGGTAAATTTTCCTGAGGATTTTCCATGACCAGAATATTCAAGAGCAAGAAAGCCAAGTTTATTTTTTTTAGCAAATTTTAAGATTACCTGAGGTTTTTCACCTTCAATACTTGACATAAAACCATGTAAAAAAACGATATAGAGATTGTCTTTATATTCCCTACTTATGTATCTTATTTCCTTGTTATTAAGGACCCTAATGTATTTAAATTTATTCATATGAGTTTATTAGAATTAATTCTTAATATATAGTTCTATCAAATGTCTTCAGAATTAAAAGTATTGCAAGTAATTCCTAAACTTGGATATGGGGGTGCAGAAACAGGCTGTTACGATCTTGCACACTATTTACCAGAAAATAATTGTAGTTCTTATATCGTAACTAGTGGAGGAGAGTTATTAAAATTTATTGATAGAAAAAAAGTAAAAGTAATAAAACTTCCCGTCCATAGTAAAAATCCATTTTTAATGCTCTTTAATTCAATAGCTTTGATTTTTATTATTTTACTAAATAATATATCTATTGTTCATGCAAGAAGTCGTGCTCCAGCTTGGCCTTGTTTGTTTGCAACAAAAATTACAAGAAGAAAGTTTGTTACAACCTTTCATGGTACTTAT
This sequence comes from uncultured Candidatus Pelagibacter sp., assembly GCA_905618905.1. Lineage (GTDB taxonomy): Bacteria > Pseudomonadota > Alphaproteobacteria > Pelagibacterales > Pelagibacteraceae > Pelagibacter. Next base: position 45,821 of record CAJQTH010000015.1, read on the forward strand.
AATTTTAAAAATTCAATTAAAAAATTTTATAACTCAGTAATGGTTAGATCAGATTTAATAATAGCAGGATCAAATTTTATTTTTTCACATATTAATCAAAATTATCCAAAATATTTAGGTTTAAAAAAAAGATTCTTAGTAATCTTTAGGGGTATTAATGTTGATTATTTTGATTCATCAACAACTTTAGACATTGAAGAAAGCAGACTTATTTCAGATTGGGAAGTTGATAAAAATAAAAAAATAATCCTAATGCCAGGTCGTTTAACTGCTTGGAAAGGACAGGAGACATTTATTGAAGCATTAAATCTTGTTAATAAAGAACTAGGATATGATTCTTTTAATGCTGTTATTTTGGGTAGTGATCAAGGAAGAGACATTTATACAAAAAAAATTAAAAGGTTGGCTGAGCAATATAGGCTAACTAGTCAGTTAAAATTTATAGAACATTGTAAAAATATGCCGTTAGCCTACAAAATATCAGACATTGTTGTTTCAGCCTCAGTAGAACCTGAAGCTTTTGGAAGGGTAGCAGTTGAAGCTCAATCAATGGAAAAACCAATAATAGCAAGTGATATTGGAGGGTCTAATGAAACTATTGTTGATAATATAACTGGTTTTTTATTTCAGTCTGGTAATGCAGAAGCATTGAGTAAAAAAATAGTTGAAGCCTTACAATTAGATGAATCTAGATTGAAATCTATTGGTATAGAAGGTAGAAAAAATATAATTAAAAAGTTTAATGTTGAAAAAATGTGTTTTTCTACATATTCAGAGTACAAAAAATTACTAAATTAAATGCCATTAATTACATTACCAGATGGAAACAGTATTGATTTTCCAAACAAAGTAACAGGGTTAAAGGTTGCAGAAAAGATTAGTAAATCTTTATCAAAGCAGGCAACTATTATTAGTGTTAATGAAGAACTTAAAGATTTAAGTTTTGTTATAGCTGAAGATTGCTCTGTCAAAATTTTTACTTCAAAAGATATAGAAGGTTTAGAAACTATCCGACATGATACAGCCCACATAACTGCAATGGCAGTTCAAGAACTCTTTCCAGGAACTCAAGTAACTATTGGTCCAATAATAGAAAATGGATTTTATTATGATTTTTCAAGAAAAGAACCTTTCACAGAAGAAGACTTAAATAAAATTGAAACTAAAATGAAAGAAATTGTTGATAGAGATGTTCCAACCACAAGAGAGGTTTGGAGTAGAGAAAAAGCAATATCTCATTTTAAAAAAAAGGGAGAAATATACAAAGCTGAAATTATTGAAAGTATTCCCCAGGGAGAGGATGTTTCTATATATTTTCATGGAGACTGGCACGACCTATGTAAGGGTCCACATTTATCTTCAACAGGAAAAATTGGTAAATATTTTAAATTAACAAAGGTATCGGGAGCTTACTGGAGAGGTGACTCCAATAATGAAATGTTACAGAGAATTTACGGTACAAGTTGGGCTTCACAAAAAGATTTAGATGCATATTTAAAGAGAATTGAAGAAGCTGAAAAAAGAGACCATAGAAAACTTGGAAAAGAAATGGATTTATTTCACTTTAGAGAAGAAAGTCCAGGATCAGTTTTTTGGCATGAAAAGGGCTGGAAACTATTTCAAAAGTTAGTTGCCTATATGAGAGATAGACAAAATAAAGCAGGCTACAAAGAAGTGAATACTCCTGAAATTTTAGATAGAGCTCTATGGGAGAAGTCTGGTCATTGGGAAAAATATGGTGAGCATATGTATACCTCCCAAACACCAGATGAAAAAATATTTGCAATAAAACCAATGAATTGTCCAGGTCACGTACAAGTTTTTAATCAAGGTTTAAAAAGTTATCGAGATCTTCCTTTAAGAATTTCAGAATTTGGAAAAGTGCATAGGTATGAACCTTCAGGTGCCTTACATGGACTGTTAAGAGTTAGAGCCTTTACTCAAGATGATGCTCATATTTTTTGCACAGAAGATCAAATTACATCAGAGTGTTTAATTGTTACAAATTTGATTTTAGATATTTATAAAGATCTTGGGTTTGAAGATGTAATATTAAAATATTCAGATAGACCAGATTTAAGAGTAGGTGATGATGGTGTTTGGGATAAGGCAGAAAAAGCTTTGTTAGATGCAGTTAAAGCTTCAAAGCTTGAATACACAATTAATAAAGGAGAGGGAGCATTCTATGGTCCAAAAATTGAATTTGTTTTAAGAGATGCGATTGGTAGAGATTGGCAATGTGGAACTTTACAAGTAGACCTTAATTTGCCAGGAAGATTAGATGCTTCTTTTGTTGATAAAGATGGAACTAAAAAAATTCCAGTTATGCTTCATAGGGCGTTATTTGGATCATTAGAAAGATTTATTGGAATTCTTATAGAAAACTATGCAGGTAAATTTCCATTTTGGATAGCTCCTTTACAAGCTGTTGTAATTCCAATTTCAGAAGAGTTTGATTCTTATGCAAAAGAAGTAAATGAAAAGATTAATAATGTAGGCATAAGTTCTGAGGTAGATTTAAAAAACCATAACTTGAATTATAAAATCAGAGAACATTCACTATCAAAAATACCACTTTTATTGATTTGTGGAAAAAAAGAAGTTGACAGTAACTCAGTAACGATTAGAAGATTGGATACGAACAAACAAGAAAATATGGAATTAAATTTATTCTTAGAAACTTTCTCAGCTTTAAACAAAGCATCCTCAACCTAAGTGGCAGATTTTAAACAAAATTATTTTCAAAGAAGAACTAAAGATAAAGGTCCAAGATCTAACAATAGAATTTCTTCACCAGAAGTTCAAGTAATTGGAAGTGATGGTGAAAATATAGGAATCATAAATACAAATGAAGCCATATCAATGGCCAAAGAGCAAGGATTAGATTTAATTGAAATAGCTCCAAACGCAAAACCACCTGTATGTAAAATTATTGATATGGGTAAATTTAAATATGATGCTCAAAAAAAAGCAAATGTTGCCAAAAAAAAACAAAAAATTGTTTTATTAAAAGAAATTAAAATGAGACCAGTTACAGAAACTCATGATTATGATTTTAAGGTTAAAAATGCTAAAAAATTTATTGGAAAAGGTGACAAGGTAAAATTTACAATACGATTTAAGGGCAGAGAACTTCAACACTCACACTTAGGCAGAGAATTGATGGATAAAATAAAAGTTGATATGCAAGATATTGGCAAAGTCGAATTACACCCAAAGTTTGATGGGAAGCAAATGATCATGGTTATTCAGCCTTTATAAGGCTTAATAGAGGTTGTAAATCTATTCCAATATTTGTATAAGTCCGCAGAATTATGCCAAAATTAAAAACTAAAAGTTCAGCAAAAAAAAGATTTAAGATCTCAGCCACAGGGAAAGTTATGATGGCGCAAGCTGGAAAGAGACATGGCATGATAAAAAGAACAAATTCACAAATTAGAAAATTAAGAGGCACGACTGCTATGTCAAAACAAGATGGCAAAATAGTTAAATCATACATGCCTTACAGTTTAAGAGGATAAAATGGCTAGAGTAAAAAGAGGCGTAACAAGTCACGCTAAACATAAAAAAGTTTTAAAAGCTGTCAAAGGCCAATGGGGTAGAAGAAAAAATACCATAAGAGTTGCAAAGCAAGCTATGGAAAAAGCTATGCAATATGCTTACAGAGACCGTAGAACTAAAAAAAGAGAATTCAAATCTTTATGGATACAAAGGATTAATGCAGGTGTTAGATCTGAAGGATTAACTTATTCTAAATTTATTAATGGCTTAACCAAATGTGGAATTAAGCTAGATAGAAAAATATTAGCTGAAATAGCATATGATAGCCCAGAAGCCTTTAAAACGATCGTTCAAAAAGCTCAATCGGCACTAAATTAATCTTCACTATTGTTTTTCTTCGGTGAAGAAATAATCTCTCAATATGTCTGATATTAAAAAAATAAAAGATGATTTTCTTTTAAAGTTAAAAGAAAATTTAGATTTAAATCAAGTTAATCAAATTAAAACAGAACTATTTGGTAAAACTGGGTTAATCAGCTCTCAATTTAAACAGCTTGGAAAATTAGCAGAAGATGAAAGAAAAAAATTTGCATCAGATTTAAACTTAGTCAAAAATGAACTTGAAAATTTAATTACTACAAAAATTAATGATATTGAAACAAAAGAGATTAACAAAAAGTTAGAAAAAGAAAAAATAGATATAACTTTACCAGAGAGACCTTTTGTTCGGGGAAAAATTCACCCCGTATCTCAAGTCATAGATGAAATTTCTTCAATTTTTTCAGAAATTGGTTTTAGTGTAGAAGAAGGACCAGATGTAGAAAATGAATATAATAATTTTACAGCATTAAATACGCCTGATAACCATCCTGCAAGAGATATGCATGATACTTTTTATCTAGATGATGCAAAAAAACTATTATTAAGAACACATACTTCTCCAGTTCAAATTAGAACAATGCTTAATGATAAACCACCTTTTAAAATAATAGCGCCTGGCAGAACATATAGATCTGACAGCGATCAAACCCATACGCCAATGTTTCATCAGGTTGAGGGATTACATATCGATAAAAATATCAATATGGGGCATTTAAAAGGATGTTTAAATTATTTTATTAAAGAGTTTTTTGAAGTTGATAAAATTAAAATGAGATTTAGACCTAGTCATTTCCCATTTACAGAGCCATCTGCAGAAGTGGATATAGGCTATGAAATAAAAGATGGAAAAATAGTAATTGGGGAAGGTGATAAATGGCTAGAAGTTTTAGGCTGTGGAATGGTTCATCCTAATGTTTTAAAAAATGTTAAAGTAAATCCTGATGAATTCCAAGGTTATGCATTTGGAATAGGAATAGATAGGCTCGCAATGTTAAAATATGGCATTAATGATTTAAGAGCCTTTTTTGATTGTGACTATAGATGGTTAAATCATTTTGGATTTGATCCAATAGATGTCCCAACAAACTATAGGGGCTTAAGCCGATGAAGATTACAACAGCATGGCTTAAAGATCATTTAGATACCAAGCTTAATGAAAATCAAATCATCGATAAACTTACAGATATTGGTTTAGAAGTAGAGAGTGTTGATAGCCAATCAGGAGAGCTTGATGAATTTGTAATTGCTAAAATTTTGAAGGCTGAAAAGCATCCTGATGCAGATAGACTTAGAGTATGTGATGTTGATATAGGTTCAGGTGAACCAGTAAAAGTTGTTTGTGGAGCTCCAAATGCTAAAGAGGGTTTATTAACAATTTATGCTCCTCCTGGTGCTGTAGTACCAAAAAGTCAAATGAAATTAGTGGTAAGTAAAATAAGAGGTGTAACCTCATATGGAATGCTTTGTTCGGAATCTGAACTTAATCTATCAAATGAAAGCGATGGCATAACAGAGCTTTTGCCAGAAAAATATAATAAAAAAATAGGAGAAAATTACTTTCCAAAAAAAAATTTAAATGTAATTGATATTTCTATTACACCAAATAGAGCAGATTGTTTAGGTGTAAGGGGGATAGCAAGAGATTTAGCTGCTGCAGGCGCAGGAATATTAATAAATCAAAAAGAAAAAAAGCTTGATAAAAAAAATAAACAAACAATTAGTGTAAAAATTGAAAATGAAAAAAATCAAGCATGCATATCCTTTGGTAGTTGTTTAATCAAAGGGGTAAAAAATACTGAAAGTCCAGAGTGGTTAAAAGACAAAATAATTTCTCTAGGCCAAAAGCCCATTTCGGCAATAGTTGATATTACAAATTATGTAATGTTTGACTTGAATAGACCACTTCATGCATACGATGTTGATAAAATAGATAAAGGAATAGTTGTAAGAAATTCTAAAAAAGGCGAAACATTTGAAGCATTAGATAATAAGGAGTATAAATTAGAGGATGAGATGTGTGTCATATCAGATGCGTCAGGTGTATTAGGTCTTGGTGGTATAATAGGAGGCACAAAAACTGGAACTGAGTTGGATACAAAAAATGTGTTAATTGAGTCTGCTTACTTTAGCCCACGATCAATCAGAAAATCATCTAAAATCTTGAATATAGACACAGATGCAAAATTTAGATTTGAAAGAGGTATTGACCCATTATCAATTGATCAAGGACTTGAAAGAGCAGCTAACCTAATACAAGAAATATGCGGTGGTGAGGTTAGTGAATTTGATATTCAAAAAATTGAAGATGTTAAAAAAAAATCATTAAAATTTGATCCTTCTTTGTTTGAAAAAATTACTGGATTTAATATCGATACAAAAGAAATGATCACAATCTTAGATAACCTAGGATTTGAAATTAAAGAAAACAAGGGATTGCTTGATGTTGTTATACCATCTTGGAGACCAGATATTTCACAAGAAGTTGATGTGGTAGAAGAACTTGTAAGAATTAAGGGTTATGATCAAATTAAAACTATTGAACCTGAAAAAGTTAGAAAAAAACAAACATTAAATTTAAAACAAAAGTTATTTCATTTTTTACAAAGATCTATTGCTTCTAAGGGCTATTTTGAGGCTATCACATGGTCTTTTACTGATAGTAAAATTAATCAGTTATTCATTGAAAATAACAAAGAAATTAAAATAATTAATCCTATAAGTTCTGATTTGAACGTTTTGCGAAGTTCAATTTTTTCTAATTTGATTATCCATTTGAATAAGAATTTAGGAAGAGGATTTAAAGATGTATCATTTTTTGAAATAGGCCCAACTTTTTTAGGATCTGAGCCAGGTGAGCAACAAACTGTAGCTACTGGATTAAGATCGGGAAAATTGGCTAGACAGAGCTGGCTGGAAAAAGAAAGATTAGTAGATGTGTTTGATGTTAAAAGTGATGTCATCAAAAGTTTAGTTGAAGCAGGTTACAATAAAGACAAGCTTTATATCGATGATGAAACGCCAAGCTATTATCACCCTGGAAAATCAGGAAGAATATTTCTTAACAAAGGTAAAGAAAAAGTAGTTGCTTTTTTTGGTGACATTCACCCAGGTATATTAAAAAAATTAGACATTAAGGTTGAAGCATTAGTGGGGTTTGAAATATTTTTAGATAATTTAAAAAAACCAAAAAAATCATTAAAAGATCAAAAAACCCAGTATAAATATTCAGATTTTCAAAAATCAGAAAGAGATTTTGCTTTTGTTTTAGATAAAAATTTTAAAGTTCAAGAATTAATGGAAACCATCTCTAATGTAGACAAGGAATTAATAAAATCTGTCAAAGTATTTGATGTTTATGAAGGAACCAATATTCCTGAAGGTAAAAAATCAATTGCATTAAACGTAATTATTCAATCTTTAGATAAAACATTGACTGAAGATGATTTAAACAAAATTAATCAACTTATTATTTCTGCTGTTGAATCCAAAACTGGTGCTAAGATTAGATCATAATCATGACAAAAATTGATCACATCAGAAACTTTGCAATCATTGCGCATATTGATCACGGTAAATCAACAATCGCAGATAGGATAATTCATAGTTGTGGTGGACTAACCGAAAGAGAAATGAAGGCACAAGTTCTAGATTCAATGGATATTGAGAGAGAAAGAGGAATAACTATTAAAGCTCAAACTGTTAAACTTAATTATAAAGCAAAAAATGGAAAAGAATACATTCTAAATATTATTGATACTCCTGGGCACGTAGATTTTAGCTATGAAGTTAGTAGATCTCTGTATGCATGTGAAGGATCTATTTTAATTGTTGATAGTACCCAAGGTGTAGAGGCTCAAACATTGGCCAATGTTTATCAAGCTTTAGACACCAAACATGAAATAGTACCTGTACTAAATAAAGTTGATTTACCAGCATCAGACTTAGAAAAAACAAAACAAGAAATAGAAGAAGTTATAGGTATTGATACTGAAAATGCCATACCTTGCTCTGGAAAAACAGGTGAGGGCATAGAAGATATTCTAGAACAAATTATTGTGTCACTACCAGCTCCAGAAGGAGAAAAAGATGCTGATTTAAAATGCTTATTAGTTGACAGTTGGTATGACACTTATTTAGGGGTGGTTATTCTAGTTAGAGTTATTAACGGAAAAATTTCTAAAAATATGAAGATCAAAATGATGTCCACTAATCAAGAATATATAATTGAAAAAGTAGGCGTATTTACTCCAAAAGCCACTGATATTAATGAATTAAATGCAGGAGAAATTGGCTTTATAACGACGGGAATAAAAATTTTATCAGAAACAAAAGTTGGAGATACAATTTGTGATGCAACCAAACCACTTCAAGAGGCGCTTCCAGGATTTAAACCAAGTAAGCCAGTTGTATTTTGTGGATTGTTTCCTGTAGATAGCTCTGAATACCAAAAATTGAAAGATGGTTTAGGTAAACTTCAATTAAATGATGCTAGTTTTTCATATGAGGCAGAATCTTCATCTGCATTAGGTCTTGGTTTTAGATGTGGTTTTTTAGGTCTCTTACATTTAGAAATTATAACCGAAAGATTAGAAAGAGAATTTGATATAAATCTATTAACCACAACACCAGGGGTAGTTTATAAAGTTCATATGAACAAAGGTGAAGTAATAGAGCTACAAAACCCATCAAGCTTACCAGAGCCCACTCTAATTAAATTTATTGAAGAACCATGGATTAAGGCAACCATTATTACTCCTGACGAGTATCTTGGACCAATTATAAAGGTATGCCAAGATAAAAGAGGAGTTCAGACAAATCTAAGCTATTCAGGAAATAGAGCTGTATTAAATTATGAAATTCCATTAAATGAAGTTGTTTTTGATTTTAATGATAGATTAAAGTCAATGACAAGTGGCTATGCTAGCTTTGACTATGAAATTATAGGTCATAGAGAGGGTGACTTAGTTAAGCTTGGAATACTTGTAAATGCGGAACCTGTTGATGCACTATCAATGATGGTTCATAAAGATTTTGCTCAAATAGTTGGAAGAGAAGTTTGTGAAAAATTAAGAGATTTAATTCCTAGACACAATTTTATGATTCCAGTTCAAGCTGCAATTGGTGGAAAGATTATAGCCAGAGAAACTATTAAAGGTTTTAAAAAAGATGTATTAACGAAAATTCATGGTGGTGGAGCAAGAGATAGAAAAAGAAAATTATTAGACAAACAGAAAAAAGGAAAAGCAAGAGGTAAGCAGTTTGGAAAAGTTGAAATACCCCAAGAAGCTTTTATTGGGGTATTAAAGATTAAAAAGGAGTAGTTTTTGAAAAAAATTAATTGGGGAATTATAGGCCTTGGTAATGTTGCTTTAGAGTTTGCAAAAAGTTTCGATAAGATAAAAAATTCACAATTAGTAAGTATAGCAAGTAAAGATAATAACAAAATTAAAATTTTTCAAGATCAATTTAAAATAGATAAGAATTTTATTTTTCATGATTATGAAGATTTATTAGATTGTGAAATAGTAGATATTATATATATAGCCCTACCTAATTCACACCATTATAAATGGATAATGAAGTGTATTGAAAAAAAAAAAAGAATATTGATAGAAAAGCCAGCAGTACTAAATTTTACTGAAATAGAAAATATAAATCAAAGGTTAAAAAATAGTAATTTACTATTTGTTGAAGCTTTTATGTATAGATATCACCCACAAATAAAGAAAGTAATTGAAATAATAAAAAAAAAAAAAATTGGAAAATTAATATCTATGGAGTCGATGTATGGGAAAGATATATTAACTAAAAAAAATATTTTTGGTTTAAAAAAGAATAAAAAAATAAATGTAAAAAGTAGACTGTTTAATAAAGACTTAGGTGGGGGGTCCATATTAGACCTAGGATGTTATCCAACATCGTTTTCCCTACTTATAGCCTCCTTAATACCTGGTATTAATTTAAACAACATGAAACTTGTTAATAAAAAAAATGATATAGGTCCTACAGAGGTAGATATTGAAGGAAATATTGAGCTAAATTTTGATAATCAGTTTAAGTGTAAATTAAGGTCATCGTTTAAAAAAAATTTAGGAAAAAAAACAATAATATATGGAGACAAAGGAAAAATAGAAATTGAAGACAGTTGGCATGGCAAGCCAGCTAGGGTCACAGTAGAAGGAGAGGAAAATTATATTGATGATACAAACAGCAATGAAAATGTCTATAAGTTACAAATTGAAGAAGTTAGCAATACAGTAATAGAAAATAAAAAAGAAATAAATTATCCTGGAATGACAATAAGTGAAACTTTACTTAATATGAAAATCTTAGACATGTGGAGGGGATAATATATGAAAAGTAAAATTTATGATTGTGTTACATTCTTTGAGGAAAATTTTATAACAAATCTTAGATTTGAAATATTAGACGAATTTATTGATTACTTCGTAATATGTGAGTCTCAATATGATCATAGAGGCAATAAAAAAAAACTTAATTTTGAACTGATAGATTCTAAGTTTAAAAAAAAAATTATATACCTAGTACATGACAAACCCTTTAGGGAAGAAAAAAATTTATGGAAAAACCAAGCAGAACAGAGAGAGCATATTATTACAGGATTAGATGGAGCTGCACCAAATGATTATATCATGTTCTCAGATCCTGATGAGATACCAAGACCAGAATTATTGAAAAATTTAGAATTAAAAAAAAAATATGGAATATTTTTGCAAAATATTTATTGTTACAAATTTAATCTTTTCAATAAGCATGAAAGTCCTTGGGAGGGAACTAGAGTATGTAAAATGAAAAACCTAAAATCTATAGATTTTATGAGGCAAAAAATTAAAAACAAAAACTTGATTATTCCTTTTTGGAAATTTTATAAAGAAAAAAGTATTGAAATAATAAGAAATGGTGGATGGCATTTTAATTCTATCTTAAGTCCAGAAGAAATATCAAGAAAATTAAAAACATTTGCACACAGAGAATATGCAGCAGACAGATACTCTTCAATAGAATCTATTAAAAAAAAAATTATAAATAAAGTAGACTTATTTGAAAGAGGACATAAATATGAAACAGTTCAAATTGATAATAGTTTTCCTAAATATTTAATTCAAAATATTAATAAATTTAAAGATTTAATTAGTAATTAAATCTAATCTATATTTAGCTGTCTCAATATACCGTCAATCTCTTCAACTTTAATTTCCATGTCACCCAAATGATCCTGGGAACTAATTTCAGGTCTAATAACTTTAGTATAATCCAATTTTAGAATATTTGATATTTTTTGACATTTAATACTTGAGTGGCTTTTTGGGATTAATTCTATAATCTTGGTACTAGGCTTAGAAAATATTATATTAGAAAATGCTGCACCATGAGGACCAATTATTATCTTGGCATTATTAAATAAATAAACTTGTTCTAAAAAATTTAACTTACTTATTTTATAGGAAGTAAAACCTTTTATTTCTAAGAATTTTATTATTTCATCATTATTTACAAGTTGACAATGTTTAAACTTAGAATCTGACCTATCTATAAAAATTTTTTTATTACAATCAAACTTTTTTGAAATTTTTAAAAATCTACTTCTTAACCAAAAAATTATCCATTCTGGTATATTTGCTATCTCATTCTGGACATATCCCTTATGGTACCATGGATGATCAATTGATATAAGTTTATCTACTTTTATATGCCTGTAAACCTTACTGCTTATTAATCGTTTTTTATCTATCCCGAAAAGAGCAAATATCTTATTTTGCCATTCAATATTTCCATGAACATAATAATTATCAATTTTATCAAGTGAAAATTTTTGCTCACAAATTGCTAATTTTGTTAATATATCAAATAAAAAATGAAAATAGTTTTCACCACTACCGCCCTGGACAAGTGTTAGTGTAGTTCCTTTTATTTTTTTTATTAATCTGGGAGTCCCTGTTTCTAAAACTTTGTTAAATTCACTCTCTTTTAATTCACCCAAAATTTGCTGATAAGATATCTTCGGAATTATAGTATTATCTTTTATAATGGCAACATGCTCATTTGTATCAGTATAAATTCTACAATCATCTATTTCATAAATCTTATTTTCTAAAGTAAAACTTTTAATACCATCTATATTTATGCTTTTAATTTCATATGATCTAAAATTATTTTTAAATTCTTTATTATGATTTAAAATTTTACCATATAATAAAAGAAATAATTTTTGAAAAAACTTTTTAAATAGTTTCTGTAAAAGCTTTTTTAATTTCATTTTTTTAATTTAAGAGCCACCAATGCATTTCCTTCTTGAACTAAATCTGGATAGCCTTTACTTAAAGACCACCCACCTGTTGCATGAACTAAGATATATTGTTCCCCATCACTCATATATGTAGTGGGGGGCGCAGAACCAATGTATGGAAGTTCTAAATCAAAGATAATATCACCATTAATTGCATTAAAAATATATATTTTTTTATCAAGAGTACCTGTTGCAATTACTATATCGCCAGAAGTAACCGTTGCCCCTCCAAAATTTTCAGTTCCAGTTGTTGAAATACCTATTTTTGTCAGCTCTTTATATTCCCCAAAAGGAGATTGCCAAATAATTTTGCCATTGTTTAGATTAAGGGCTGTAAGTGTGCCCCATGGGGGTTTTGTTGCAGGATATCCTAATTCAGTGAGCACTCTTTTGAATTTACTTGAATAAAGTGGCACTAAACTTTCTTCTTTATTATCTAAAACTAATTCTGTTTCCCACAATATATTATTAGATGTTACAAACATAATATTTTTTATCTGGTCGACAGCTCCTCCCATCCATTCAGCCCCCCCATGAAAATTATACTGTAAGTTTTTCTTATTTAATTTATAAGGTTCAAAAAATCCAAAATTATAATTTAAATATTTTTTAATTAATTTTTTAGTCTCTTGTTCATCTGTTGACCATAAATGATCAGCTTGAAATATATTTCTTGAAAATGGCTCTGGTATATTTAGATTAGGTTGATAAGTAGAAGTTTTTTCACCAGGTGTTTTAGACGAAGGTGCTTTTCTTAATCTAAAATCAAATATTGGAAGCCCAGTAAGTCTATCAAGTATTATGGTATTTGCTAGCTTTGTAGGAGTAACAACAACATCTATATAATGGCCATTTTTTTTTATTTTTGTTAAGATAGGTATGCCTGATATGTCATGATTCCATATATCATGGCTTGTTTCTTGAAAGTCCCATAGTATTTTTTTATTATTTAAATCTATAGCTATAATACTATTTGAGTACCTATTTTGACCAGGTCTTTGTGTACCATCAAAATAAGCATGTGGGTTTCCAGTTGTAATAAATAGTAAGCCCCTTTCTTTGTCTAAAGAGATTCCCGACCAAGGATTTGCACCCTTGTTATTGTATTTTATCCCACCATTTCTTTCATAAATTTTTTTTTTAAACTTAATTTTCCATTTAACTTTGCCACTCATTAGGTCGTATGCTTCAATTGCATGATCCCATGATGCAATAATAATGTTTCCTTTATAAATTACAGGAGTCATTACATTTAATCCACTGCGAGTCTTACCTTTATTCCCAAAAGTTTTGATTTCTTTACCATCTTTTGCATTTAGTGAAATCAGCTTTTCTCTATTTGAAAATATAATCCTACTAGAATTGTTACCATTACCAGTCCAGTAGATTAGACCACGTCGAGCAGCAAATTTACCATAATGAGAAGATTTCCAAATTAGTTTCCCATTTGAACCATTTATTGCAGCTATATAACCACCTGAAATTGGAGTGTATATTATACCATCTGCAACAACAGGATTTGCCTGAACATCTTGAACTTCATCTGCTAAAAAAGTCCATGCAACTGATAAATTTTTTGCATTATCTTTATTTATCAATCTCAAGTTAGAAAACCTATCCGAATAGTCATTGCCATGGCTTCTCAACCAGTTATCTGTGTTGAAGAGGTATTTATGTTTATTAGGAGTAAATATGGTAGCTTTTTCTTTGAATTTATATTCAGGAAGATCACCCCTTAACTTAGTATCTTTAATTTTCCAATAGTTTTTGTGATTATTATTATTAGAGATTAAGTAATTCTCAATTTTTTTATCAATAAATGTATGTACTTTTTTTAAATAATTGTTGTTTAAGTTTTGATAACTGTATGTAATATTACCTTGATTTATGTAGCTAAAGTCTAATTTTTTATAATCTTTCCAAATATAAATAGCTAAAATAAAAATTAGAAAAAAGAAAATTTTTTTTTTCACCTAGGAAGTAATATTATTTAGCTTTGCAAATTTTAAAAAAATATTACACATATATTTTAGGTCACTTATAGAAAGTGCTTGATGACAACCTAAAAGAATACCATTTTTCATTACATCATCTGCTATTGGGGCTGTATTTTTATGGGACTTATATTTTAAGTTTTTCATAATGGGTTGCTTTAATATATTTCCAGTAAATATAGTCCTAGTTTGAACATTATTCTTTTCATAATAAATTTGCATTTCAGTTCTATCAAATTTTTTATTAGGTTTTATTACCAGTGGAAAAGCAAGCCATGGAGTTTTAATTCCAGCATATGTTTCTGGTAATTTAAAATATCTAGAATATGATTTGAAAAATTTTTTTAAGTAATCAAAATTTCTATCACGTAGTGATATGTTATCTTTTAATTTTTTAATTTGCTCAAGTGCAAATGCAGCAGATATTTCAGAAGGAAGAAAATTGTACCCAAGTTCAGAAAAAATATATTTTTTATCATATTGAATTCCTGAAATTTTGACATCAAACCTATCTTCAATTTTTTCAGACTCATTAAAAGTCGCAGAAGACCTTCCCCAGCCTCTTAATAATTTTGCATTTTGATAAAGCTCATAGTCATTAAAGCATGCTATACCACCAAAGCCAGCTCCATTTATTATGTGTGATGCATAAAAACTATTAGTGGTTATATCAGAAAATCCACCTTGGATTTTTGAATTTACCGTATACCCAATTGTATCAGCAGAATCTTCTATAACTTTTAATTTATATTTTTTTGCAATTTTATTAATAGCTTTCCAGTCAGCAATATTTCCCAATAGATTTGGTACCATGATTGCAACTGTTTTTTTATTTATACATTTTTCTATTTGTTCAGGATCTGCTAGAAATTTATTTTCCAAAACACCAATAAAATGTGGGATTAAACCAAGTTGATAAATTGGAGCTATAGTTGTTGAAAATGTAAGTGAGGGTGTAATTACTTCGCCACCTTTTTTAAATTTAAAAGAACTCAAAGCTAACAAATTTGCAGACGAACCTGAGTTGACCATTAATCCATATTTTTTACCAAAAATTTTTGCAACTGTTTTTTCTAATTTTTTTACGTGGGGGCCATCTATCAGTGTTAAGCTATGGTTTTTAAGAACATTTATCGCAGCATTTATTTCTTCTTTGCCATATACAGCACGCCCATAATAGATTTTTTTCATAATGACCTTTTAAGTTATTCGTTTAATAAATCAATTTAATTCATCTTTTAAAATAAAATTTACTAAATTATTCATTTTGCTATTTTCTGCTTTCCAGTGAGGTAGAGTTTTATAATTATATATTTTTTCTTTAATTATTTTTGAAGAGCTCCATTTTATTTTGATTTTAATCTTTTCTTCAATTTTATTAATTAAGGTTGAAATATTAAAAATTTTTTTATTAATCATACTATATTTTCCAGGATTTATTTTTTTATTCAATAAAATAAAAACACCTGAGACAATATCATCAATATTTATTAAATTAAGAAAAAGATTTTTTGAAACAATTATAGTTTTTTTCTTCTGGGTAATATTTTTTTTTAAGACACTTATTATTTTCCCTCTTTTATCATGAAAACCATAAGTATCAGATATTATCAAATTAAAAAAATTTATATTTTTATTATTGATTTGATAATAATTTATTATTTTTTCAAAAGCTTGCTTTGAAGCAGAATATAAATTATGTGGATTGTCTTTAATTCCATTATAGTTTTCCCATATTGTTGAAAAATTAATAAAGTTTTTAATACCCATAATATTTAGATTATCTAGAAGTATGGTTCCAAATTCAATATTGGAGTTAACAAGTTTGACCAAATCATCAGGCTGATGTTTTTTAACATAGTGTGTTGCACAATGGATTAGCCAATCAGCTTTAATTTTTTTTAAAGTATTATTTAATTGTTTATTATCTTTAAAATATTTATATGAAATATTTTTATTAAAGATAGGCTTACTTTTTCTAGTATCTCTCTTATCTCTTATTAGTAAAACTAAGTTATGTTTTTTTTTTAAAGAACCAACAAGAGCTGATCCAATAAAACCAGTTGAGCCTGTAATTACAATCGTTTTCATAATATAATTTTAATTTATACAATTTTGAAATATAATAGTATTTATGCATATTAAATTTCATAACTAAATCAATTTTTAAACACTTAATGAATAAAGAAATATCAACAAATAATGAAATCACTGTATTAATTGTATTATATAAGGAAACATATGATCTAATTTCAAAAACTCTAGAAACATTAAAATTATATAAAAAAATTATTATTGATAATGGTTGTGACGAAGGCCTAAAAAAAAAAATTGAAGCCTCATATAAAATAGAAAGTTATATCTTAAATGAAATTAACTTAGGTTTTTCAGCAGGCTACAATCAGGCTATAAAGTTATGTAAAACAGAATTTTGTTTAATACTTGGACCTGATTGTATTATTGAAAAGGAAGCAATAATAAAATTACATGAGGCCTACTTAAAATATGATAATTGTTTTATGGTAGCACCAACCTCGTACAACAAAAGTGATGAATTAACTTATACGGGTGGACCGCTACCAGAAAATTCTAATAAAGATATAATATTAAATCTTTCAGGTGATACATGCGTTGAAAGCGTACTAGGTGCTTGTATGTTTGTTAAAATGACTGATATAAAAAAAATTGGAATGTTTGATGAGAATTTTTTTTTATATTATTCGGATGATGATTTATGCAGAAAAATAGGAAAGATTAATAAATCAATAATACAGATATATGCTGCCAAAAGTAAGCACACACATGGTCTTCTTGTTGAAACAAATAAATATCTGAAGGTATTTATCAGAGAGTATAACCTTATGCACGATGCTTTGTATTATTATGAAAAAGTTAATGATCAAAAATATTTGAATCTTATTAAAAAAAAAATAAGAAGTTATTTATATAAATTAATTTTAAAATTATTATTCTTTCAGCTAGATGAGGCTATAAAAATTTTTTCAAGATTATTTGCCTACTATAAATTTAGATTAAGATTCAAAAGGAGAGATGGCTGAGTGGTTTAAAGCGCACGCTTGGAAAGTGTGTGTACTGTTAAAGGTACCCAGGGTTCGAATCCCTGTCTCTCCACCAAAAATTAAAAAAATCTTTAATAAGAGAGCTGATTTAACTAATTTTTGTTAATTAATGTAATTAATTTTCCTCTTTTTTTTTAAAAATGTTATAATTATTTAACTTCCATTAAAAAAATTATGAAAAATAACTCTACATATCAAGCTGACTCTATAAAAGTATTAAAAGGGCTTGAAGCAGTAAGAAAAAGACCTGGAATGTATATTGGTGATACGGACGATGGAACTGGTCTGCACCACATGGTTTATGAGGTTGTAGACAATTCAATAGATGAAGCATTAGCAGGACATTGTAAAAATATAGATGTCAAAATAAACTCTGATGGAACCATTACAGTTAGAGATGATGGCAGGGGAATACCTGTTGATATGCATAAAGGTGAAAAAATGTCTGCTGCAGAGGTTATTATGACCCAACTTCATGCTGGAGGAAAATTTGATCACGACTCGTACAAGGTATCAGGCGGTTTACACGGTGTAGGGGTTTCAGTTGTAAATGCATTATCAGAAAAATTAAAATTAGAAATCGATAGAGATGGAAATAGATATTTTATAGAATTTAAAGATGGGGCCTCAAAAGCGCCTCTTAAAGTTATAGGAAAATCAAAAGAAACTGGAACACAAATAACATTTTTACCATCAAAAGAAATATTCTCTTCAATAAAATTTACTCCAAATATAATTATTAAAAGAATGCGTGAACTTGCATTTTTGAACAAGGGAATAAAGATAACAATTAATGATTTAAATCAAAAAAAAGAAAAAATAATTGTATTTAAGTTTGATGGCGGAGTTTTAGAATTTGTTGATTTTTTAGATGAAAAAAGAGAAAAACTTGTAAATAAAACAGGTAATGATTTATTTAAAAAGCCAATTTATATAGAAGGTAAAAAAGATAATATTGAAATTGAATGTTCTTTGAAGTGGAATGCAAGTTATGGAGAGGACATCTATCCATATACAAATAACATTTATCAAAAAGATGGTGGCACTCACTTACTAGGCTTTAGGAGTGCACTTACGAGGGTAATTAATAAATACGCTACAGAACATAATTTATTAAAAAAAAATAAATTAACGATATCAGGTGATGATATTAAGGAAGGGCTTACTTGTGTTATTTCAGCAAAGATACCTGATCCTAAATTTTCTTCTCAAACAAAAGATAAGCTTGTTTCATCAGAAGTTAGAATGATTGTGGAAAGCATCGTTAGTGAAAAACTTTCAATATGGTTTGATCAAAACCCAACTTTATCAAAGATTATTTTAGCTAAAGTAATGCAGGCAGCACTAGCAAGAGATGTTGCTAGAAAAGCTAGAGAAAATGTTAGACGAAAAGGTGCCTTAGAATTAAGTGGATTACCTGGAAAATTAGCAGATTGTCAAATAGGCAAACAAGAAGGAACAGAATTATTTATCGTTGAGGGAGATTCTGCAGGTGGTTCTGCTAAACAAGGAAGAAATAGGTCAAATCAAGCTGTTTTACCACTAAGAGGTAAAATTCTTAATACTTATGTGGAAGAGATTGCTCTTAAAAAAAATAGCAATAGAGATGGTAGCGAGCATAGAACAAAATCTTTAGCAAAAATGATGTCATCTAATGAAGTTGTGACCTTAATTAATGCACTTGGTCTTGATCCAAAAGTTGAAGATATTGATTTGAAAGATTTAAGATATGGAAAAATTATTATCATGACCGATGCCGATGTTGATGGTTCTCATATACGAGCATTATTATTAACATTCTTTAATAACAAGCCATTCAACAAGCTAATTGAAAATGGTCATGTGTATCTTGCTCAACCACCATTATTCAAAATCAATAAGGGTACCAAAGGAATCTACATAAAAGATGAAAAAGAGTTAGAAGATTATATTTTAAAGAATAACAAAGAACTGCAAAAAATTAAAAAAGGAACTAAAGAATTTACTAAAGCTTATGAAGAAGAAAAATCTAGAATGAGCATTCAAAGGTTTAAGGGATTAGGAGAAATGAATCCAGAAGAATTATGGAGTACTACATTAGACCCTGAAACAAGAAATTTATTACAGGTTCAGTATTCAAAAGATTTAAAAAAAGACCAGCATCTTATTCATACCTTGATGGGTAATGATGTTGCTCTAAGAAAAGATTTTATTGTTTCAAATGCAATTAATGTTCAAAATTTAGATATTTAATAATGAAGTTTTTCGAAACTTCAAAATATTTTTCTTTAAAAAAATCGACTTATATCAATCTAAGGTGGATTGCTATTATTGGTCAATTTATAACTATAAATTCAATTTATTTTATTTTCAATTTTACATTTGGGATAATTTTAGGAAATTTAGTAATTTTAATTGGAATACTTAGTAATCTCTATTTAATTCATATTAATAAAAACACACAGTTATCTGATAAAATAGCCTTCTCCTTTTTATTAATTGATATTTTACAGCTAAGTTGTTTAATTTATTTAACGGGGGGAATTGTAAATCCTTTCTCAATTTTTTTGATAATACCAACTATTTTTTCATCATCAAACTTAGGTCTTAAGAGTAATTTATCACTAGCTAGTATCACTATTTTAATAATTATTTTTCTTACTTTTTTTAATCATCCGCTGCCATACCCAGTTAATGAACATTTTCACGTTGATAGTTATTACTATTATTCAATACCCATTTCATTAATTGTTGCTTTAATTTTTTTAAATTATTTTGCTTTAATTTTTGGCAAAGAATCTAGGATTAGAAAAGAAGCTTTAAATAAAATGGAAGAAATTATGTCAAAAGAACATGAGCTTTTGTCATTAGGTGGTCAAGCAGCAGCGGCTGCTCACTCTTTAGGTACTCCATTTTCTACAATAAAGATTATATCTGCAGATTTATTAAAACAATTCAAAAATAATGTCGAAGTTAAAAAAGATATTGATCTTTTAGTAAGTCAAATTGAAAGATGTAGTGAAATATTAAAAAAATTAACACTGAATCCTACCATTGAAGATGATTTTATTGATAGAGATCTAACTATAATTGACTATGTCAATGAAATTATAAAGTCTTTTAAAGAAACAAGTAAAAAAGAATTTATCATAAATTTTGGTCAATACTCCAATTCATTTAATATTACCAAGTCTATTGAAATTGTTTATGGATTAAGAAATTTTATTGGCAATGCTAATAAATTCTCAAAAAGTAAAGTTTTTATAAATATCAAAAGTGATGCTGATATTACAGAAATTATAATTGAAGATGATGGTGAAGGATACCCCAATGATGTACTAAAAAAAATTGGTGAGCCTTACATTAAGTCTTATAAATCCTCTATAAAATCTAAGTCAGGACTAGGTCTTGGTATTTTTATTGGTAAAACATTGCTTGAAAAAAATAATGCTAGTATTTTATGTAGAAATTCCCAAACAAGAAGTGGGGCTGAAGTCAGTATTAAATGGAAAAATGAAGACCTTTTAAATCTTTAGTGTAGTTTCTTCTTATTTTCAAATAATCCACTCAGTTGAGAAACCATCACATCTCCAAGCTCATGCACATCTGTTATCTTAATGGCCTTATCATAATATCGAGAAACATCATGTCCAATACCGATGGCTAAAATTTCAACGTCGCTCTTAGTTTCTATAAATTTAACCGTCCTCTTTAAATGCTTTTCTAAAAAATCTCCAGAATTAACTGATAGTGTTGAGTCATCAACTGGGGCACCATCTGAAATAACCATAAGTATTTTTCTTTCTTCTTTTCTTTTCTTAATTCTATTATAAGCCCAGGAAATAGCTTCTCCATCAATATTTTCTTTCAATAATCCTTCTTTAAGCATTAAGCCTATATTATTTTTAGCCTGTCTCCACTGTGTGTCTGCACCTTTATAAATTATATGTCTTAAATCATTTAATCTTCCAGGATTTTTTGGTTTATCATTTTTAGTCCAAGCTTCTCTACTCTTACCACCTTTCCAATTTTTTGTGGTAAAACCTAAAACCTCTACTTTTACTGAACATCTTTCTAAGGTTCTAGACAATATATCCGCACAAAGTGCCGCAATTGTTATTGGCCGACCTCTCATTGACCCAGAGTTGTCTATTAATAGTGTTACGATTGTATCTTTAAAATCAAGATCTTTTTCTTTCATAAAAGATAAAGAATTATAAGGATCCATAATTATTCTAGTTAATTTTGAGCTATCCAATAAACCTTCTTCTAAATCAAACTCCCATGCTCTATTTTGTTTTGCAAGTAGCTGTCTTTGTAGTTTGTTAGCAAGCTTAGTAATTAAATCTTGAAATCCTACAAGTTGCTGGTCCAAATTTTTTCTTAACTTTAGAGTTTCTTTTATATCTTCTAATATTTCAGCTTTTGCTATTTCATCAAATTCTGTGGTGAATACCTTATAATCTTGATCGATATTATTAATATTTGTTTTTTGCAAAATATTTTCTGTACTATCTTTTAAAGAATCCGAATCCTCTAATTGTTCTTCTATGTGCTGATCGCTAAGATCAAAACCAGCATCTTGGCTAGTCTGGCTATCTCCTTGTTTATTATCTTCTTCTTTGTCATCAGACTGACTATCATTATCGTTCTCAGATTTATTGTCTTGCTCATTTTCTTGTTCATCATTTTCTTCATTATTCTCCTCATTATTTGAAGCAAAGACATCCATGTTTTCTAAGATTTCTGAAAATTTTAAACTATAATTATTTTGATCTTCTAAATTTTTATTTAAAAAATCAAAATGTTTGTCAATCGACTCATCAAACTCTTTTTGCCAAAAATCTAACATTTTTTCAGACACATCATTAAGCCTTAATTTAAAGAACTTATTTAACATATATAGCTCAAAAGCTTCAGTCACAGGAACATCTTCTTTATTTTTCAATTGCTCTTTACGATTGGAGAGTATTTTTTGGCTATAGTTTTCGCTTAAATTTTGTCCAACTCCTTTGAGCATTTTGCCACCTAGAAGTTCATATCTAATTTTTTCAGCAATATTATATAAAGATTTGCAAGAAGGATTATTAGGTAAGTTTTTATCAAATATTTCTTTATTTGAAAATTTTTTCTTTAAGGCACCCGAGTCAGTTTCTGCCCTCAGCCTAATAAAATCGCTCTTATTTGATAAATTAGTTACATCAAAAAAATTAGTTTTCTTATTACTTAAATCTTTATCTAATTTTTTAACATCTAATTTATAATCTTCAGAGATTACTTTAGCAGTAGAAATTAAAGCTTGTTTAAATTGCTCTTTGAAATTATCTTCTTTTGTGCTCATTTAGATCTGAATATTAACCATCGACTCTGGCAACTCTTCTCCAAAACATCTCTGATAGTATTCAGCTATTATATTTTTCTCTATGTCGTCGCACTTGTTTAAAAAAGTAACCCTAAA
>CAJQTH010000016.1 GCA_905618905.1 uncultured Candidatus Pelagibacter sp.
AATTTAGAATTATTTAATTCTTTTAGGTTTTTACATCCCATTAAAATCATATTTCTATTAATTTCATCATACATATTTTGTAAAAGGCGCTCAACTCCTTGTTGGCCTCCAGCAGCTAAAGAAAATAAAAACATCCTTCCAAAACTACAAGCAGTTGCACCTGCAGCTAAAGCTTTTAAAACATGAGTTCCTCTTCTTACTCCACCATCTAAAATTATCTCTAATTTATCTCCAACAGCATCTCTAATGGCTGAAACCTGGTCAAAAGGTGATCTTGACCCATCCAGCTGCCTTCCTCCATGATTTGAAACCATTATTGCTGTGCACCCAATATCTATAGCTTTTTTTTGCATCTTCAACTGCCATCACTCCTTTTAATGCAAAAGGGCCATTCCATTTTTTCACACAATATTCTGCATCCTTCCAACTCATAGCTGGATCATATTGCTCGTTAATATATTCAATTACTGATTTTGAAATATTGGTTCCTTTGTCTGTTTTATTTTTAACATTAGACATTTCAAATTTTCCATGAGTAAAATAATTAAATACCCATTGTGGATGAAGAGCAAAACTCATTAAACTTTGTAATGTAAGTTTCGGTGGAGTTGTAAAGCCTGTTCTATGATCTTTTTCTCTATTACCTGCAACTAATGTATCAACTGTCAAACACATTCCATCAAATTTGGATACTCTACATCTATCTATCAAATCATCAGTAATGGAATTATCTTTATGAACATAAAGTTGAAATAGTTTTGGACCACTTGAAATATCAGCAATTTCCTCAATACTATTATTTGCCATTGTTGACATACTATAAAAAGTTCCAAATTTTTCTGCAGCTCTCGCTGATGCTTTGTCTCCATCATGATGATAAAGCCTTTGCATAGCCGTTGGTGAAAGAAAAATTGGCATATCAATTTTTTTTCCAAAAACAGTTGTTGATAAATCTGGTTTACCAACGCTTGCGAGAATATTGGGAACTAAATCACAGTCATTAAAGGATTCGGTATTTCTTCTAAGTGTTAACTCATCATCTGCACCACCGTCGATGTAATGAAAAATTGGTGAAGGTAATTTTTTTTTAGCTAGTTTTCTAAAGTCACTAAAATTGTGACAATCTTTTAATTTCACTATCTTCTAAATCTTAAGTTATCTCTGTTAAGGTCACTAATTTTAGTACAGCCCATTAATTTCATATCTCTTACTAATTCAGCCTTATACTTTTCAATAGCTCTTTCAACGCCAGCTTGTCCCCCAGCAGCTAGAGCATAAAGATATAACCTTCCTCCTGAGCATGCTTTGGCACCTAATGATAAGGCTTTAAGCATATGAGTTCCTCTTTGAAATCCACCTTCACAAATTACATCTAATTTATCCCCAACAGCATCAACTATTTCAGCAAGCTGATCAAAGGGTGCTCTAGATCCGTCTAGTTGTCTTCCACCATGATTTGAAACCATTATTCCTGTACATCCAATATCTACTGCACGTTTTGCATCCTCAACACTCATTATGCCTTTTAGAGCAAAGTGACCTCCCCATTGAGAACAAAGTTTTTCAGCATCTTTCCAATTCATGGATTGATCCAACATGGTAGAAAAGTATTGTCCTATTGAAGTATTGGTGTCTGTGCCCTCCTTTACATAATCTTGAAGATGAGGTAATTCAAATTTACCTTTAGTTAAATAGTTTATTCCCCACATTGGTTTTGTTGCAAAACTAAAAAGGCTTGAAGGTGTAAGTTTTGGAGGTGATGTAAATCCAGTTCTTAAATCTCTTTCACGGTTTCCTCCAGTTATTGTATCTACGGTTAAAGCCATTACATCAAATTTAGCTGCTTTTGCTCTTTCTAAACAAGAGTCATTTAAACCTCTGTCCTTATGAAAATAAAACTGAAACATTTTTGGTGTATCAACTAGAGAGGCTATTTCCTCAACACTCACAGTTGCAAGAGCTGAAACACCAAACATTGTATTAAATTTTTGAGCCGCTTTTCCAACTGCTCTTTCTCCATCATAATGAAATAATCTCTGTAGCGCTGTTGGTGCAAGATAAAAAGGTAAATCTAATTTTTTTCCAAAAATTGTTGTAGATAAATCAACATTTTCAACACCTCTTAAAACATTCGGAACTAAGTCAACATCGTTAAATGAACTTGTATTTCTGTCATAGGTAATTTCATCATCAGCCGCGCCGTCAATATAATGAAATATGGGTGAGGGTAATTTTTTTTTAGCTAATTTTCTAAAATCTCTAAAATTATGACAATCATCTAAATTCATGAAACTTCTTTATGACCTTTCAGGTAGATTAAACATATAACTATTTGCCTCAGGTTAATTAAAAATTTTTTGAAAATGAAATTGTTTGATTATCTACTCCAGGATTTTTATCGCCCCATTCATTGTTTGAAATATGACTATAAGAATATCCTAATTTAGAATCTTTAAAAATATCAAAACTAAATTTTAATTCACTTTTAAACTCCAGAGCCATTCCTAAATCTTTTCCATTTCCTGCTTCATAATATCCAGGTGCAAAACTAGGTACAATATTTAATGGACCCAACTCATATTCGACTTGAACACCAGTGTACAAATAAATTGAATTTTTATCCGTAACGAACCCACCTGTAATCGGAGAAAATTTCCCAATAAACGTGTCTCTAAATAATACTGGATTATTATGTTCGAAACCATATAGATTTGCCTCATCATCACCTTCTTTATCTATGGTATCAAAAGTACCAGCATAGAAACTGTACTCTGTTTCACTTTTTACTGGAGTAAGAAAAAGCAACAAGAATAACAATAAATATATTTTTTTTAGCTTCATGAATAATTAGTTTTTTAAATTTTAATTTTTTTTCTCATTATTGCACCACCTAACAAAAATAACAATAACGGTAATAACCACAATATATAAGTATTTTTATTTAATTGTGGATCATAAACTAT
>CAJQTH010000017.1 GCA_905618905.1 uncultured Candidatus Pelagibacter sp.
ATCATTGTGATTGGGGTTCAAGCGGCATGAATGAATTTACTAACGAATTTAGTGAAAATAATTAAGCCACTTTAGGCCACCAAAAGACTAATTTTCCCAACTCTAAAAAATAGAAAGATCATACCTATGAGCTCTGAAGCTAAAGTTTCATACGATTTAAAAAGATTTGCTGGTATTAAAAAAGATTATACTCCTGAAGATGTGGAGAGACTAAGAGGTTCAATAAAGATTGAATATTCAATGTGTAAACATCAATCTAAAAAATTGTGGGATCTTTTAAATTCTGAAAATTATATTAATACTTTAGGGTCATTATCTGGAAACCATGCAATTCAACATGCTAAAGCTGGTTTAAAAGCAATTTATTTAAGTGGATGGCAAGTTGCTGCTGATGCAAATACTGCTGGTGAGATGTACCCTGATCAATCTTTATACCCTTATGATAGTGCCCCAAAGTTAGTTGAGTCGATGAACAATGCGTTAATTAGAGCAGATCAAATTCAGCACATGGAATTAAATGATGGTGATATGCAGTCAAAAGATAGAACTGATTATATGCTTCCAATTATTGCTGATGGTGAAGCTGGATTTGGTGGACCACTAAATGTTTTTGAATTAACCAAAAAATTTATTAAAGCAGGAGCTGCTGGAGTTCATTTTGAAGATCAATTAGCTAGTGAAAAAAAATGTGGTCATATGGGCGGAAAAGTTTTGGTCCCAACAGGAACAATGATTAAAAATTTAAAAGCTGCAAGACTCGCTGCTGATATTGCTGAAGTCCCGTTAATTATTTTAGCAAGAACAGATGCTAATGCTGCAAAACTAATTACAAACGATTTTGATGAAAATGATAAACCATTTTTAACTGGTGAAAGATCTCCTGAAGGTTTTCATTATGTTAAACAAGGTATTGAACAAGCTATCTCAAGAGGTTTAGCTTACGCCCCTTATTCAGATTTAATTTGGTGTGAGACTGCAACACCTAACCTTGAAGAAGCTAAAAAATTTGCAGATGCCATTCATGAAAAGTTTCCTGGTAAATTATTAGCTTACAACTGCTCACCTTCTTTTAATTGGAAGAAACATTTATCAGATGCAGAGATTGCAACATTCCAACAAAACATTAGTGAAATGGGTTATAAATTTCAATTCATCACACTTGCAGGTTTTCATACACAAAATATTGCAATTTTTGAACTTGCAGAAAAATATAAAACTGAAGGAATGACTGCTTATTCTAAAATTCAAGAACTTGAATTTGCTAGAGAGAAAGATGGTTACACAAGTGTCAAGCACCAACGTGAAGTTGGTACTTCTTATTTTGATGCAGTCTCAAACACCATAAGTAGTGGGAAAAGTTCTACTACGGCAATGGAAGGCTCAACAGAGTCTGAGCAATTTTAATTATTCTTTAATACGCCATCTAAATATGATTAAATATTTAGATGCTTATAAGTAGTTTCTTTTTAATCATTCTTTATATTTCACACAGATATATAGTTGCATGGATAAATTTTTATAATAATTCAGATAAACGTTTTGGTAACTCTATCTGGCGTTGGACATATGATTATAAAGTAGTTGGAGATAGAGATATTTCAGACCTAGATGACAAACTCTTTGTAAGACAAAGAAGAATTAGAAATCGTACTATTTCAATAATGTACTGTAATTTTTTCTTAGGATTTGTTGTATTGATGTCTTTTGTAAGTGAATTACTTATTTTGATTTTACAGTAATAATTTATGTATAGTGCGACACTTAATGCGATTGATAATCAATCGCAATGCTAATAGTAAGCATTCTAATCTAATTAAATTAACATAAACGAAAGAAAATGATGAAAAAACTTACGATTATTGCATTTTTCATGGCTTTATTTGCAAACATGACGTTTGCAGCAGAAGTTAATGTATTCAGTGCAAGACATTACGATTCAGACGTTCAACTTTACGAAAAATTTACAGCTAAAACTGGAATTAAAGTAAATATTGTATCTGGTAAAGATAAAGCTCTTCAAAAAAGAATAACTGAAGAGGGTGCTGATTCAAAAGCTGACCTTTATATTACTGCTGATGCAGGAAGATTAGGTGCATTCGCTGCAAAAGGAATGTTCCAAAATTCTATGTCTCCAGCAATTAAAGCTGCAGTTCCATCAAACTTTAGAACTTCTAAATGGACTGGAATAGCTAAGAGAGCAAGAATTATGTATTACTCACCTGAAAGAGTAAATGCAAATGAACTTAATGGTATGACTTACGAAGGTCTTGCTGATCCAAAATGGAAAAATAGAGTTGTTATAAGAAAATCTAACAATATCTATAACCAATCTCTTGTTGCTTCATTAGTTAAAAATAATGGAAAAAAAGCAACTGCAGAATGGGCTAAAGGAATAGTTGCTAACATGGCTAGAGATTCTAAAGGAAACGATAGAGCTCAAATTTTAGCTGTAGCAGCTGGTGAAGCTGATATAGCTGTAGCTAATACGTACTACTTAGCTTTGATGTTATCTGGAAAAAAAGGTCCAGAACAACAAGCAGCAGCTAAAAAAGTTCTACCATTCTTTCCTAATCAAGGAGATAGAGGAACTCACATGAACATTAGTGGTGGTGGTGTATTAAAAAATGCTCCGAACAAAGCTAATGCAATTAAACTACTTGAGTTTTTATTAACTAAAGAAGCACAAACACATATAGTTAATAATACATTTGAATACCCAATGATTGATGGTGTTGAGCCTCATGCATTAGTTAAACAAATGGGTCTTGGTTACAAACAAGATTTAGAAACTAAAGTAGCAAATTACGGAAAAAACCAAGCTGCAGCATTAGAAGTAATGTTAGCTGCTAAGTGGAAGTAAGTAATAAGTGAAAAAGAATTTATTTAATATTGATGAGAATAAATCTTCTGATGTATATGGGTCGCAAACTCTGAAAGCTTGTGATCCGTGTGCAGCAGAGTGTGAAAAAATCAATAGAAAAATAAATAATAGAAAATTATCAGATATTAAAGACGAAGAGGTTGCACATATCCTCTCTCCATTTAATACATAATTTTCTTTTTAATGATTGTGCTCATAGCTCTACACAAGGTATTTACCCTACCTAATTTAACTATGAGCACTAAAAAATTCAAATGCAAGTAATACAATTAAATAAACACTTAAAAAATAATAGGAATAGAATGATTGAAGGAAAAAAATGTTCAAGCGTAATTTTAAAAACAAGAAACATTGGTAAATGGGTTGATGTAAGTACAGATGAAATTTTTAAAGGTAAAAAAGTAATACTATTTTCATTGCCAGGTGCATTTACACCCACATGTTCTGAAAAACAGTTACCAGGCTTTGAAAAAAATTATGATAAATTGTTAGGTCTAGGTATTAGCGAGGTTTATTGCATTAGTGTTAATGATGGTTTTGTAATGAATGCTTGGGCAGAACAACAAAAATTAACAAAAGTTAAGGTATTGCCTGATGGAAATGCTGATTTTACACGTTCAATGGGGATGTTAATTGATAAAAAACATTTAGGTTTTGGTCTAAGAAGCTGGAGATATTGCGCAATAATTAATGATGGTATTGTTGAAAAATGGTGGCAAGAGGATGGTATGAATAATGATGGAAGTGATCCTGATCCATATGAGCAAACAACTCCTGAAAAATGTATAGAATATCTATCAAGTAAGTAATTTACAAAAATAAATAATTTATAAAAAAAATTTAAGAATTAATACTCGTAATCTCTCTCTCAATTGGTTTCGAGGTTAATATTAATCTCTCCTGGCAACAGGGGAGGTTTCTTAAATATAGTTATTAGAGTATTATAAATTATGGGAATTAAAAATTTTAACATTTGGTACATAAGTAGTTTTTTAATATCTATAGCTGTTGCTATCCCAATACTTACTATCTGTGCAGGTTTTTTTGAAAATACTAGTAATTATTATTCGATACTAAAGGATACTTTTTTATTTGATTATATTAATCACTCACTAATTTTATTAATGGGTGTACTATTTTTAACTTTTATCATTGGAGTGGGCACCGCCTATCTTGTATCTTTCTATAATTTTCCAGGTTCAAACTTTTTTAAATGGGCATTAATATTATCATTCGCAGTACCACCCTATATATACGCATACTCATTAACAGCCTTCTTTGAAAATTATGGTACAGCTTTTTCAATACTAACCAATGTATTTGGAGAGGGTGAATATAACAAACATATACCTAAAATGGATGGCATGTTTGGTGCAATCATTTCTTTATCATTCTCATTGTTTGGATATGTTTATATTTTAACAAGAGCATCATTTCATTACCAATCTCAAAACTTAATTGATTTAGGTAAAAATTTAGGATTTTCGAAAAATAAATCATTTTTTAAAATTATTTTACCTTCAGCCAGACCAGCTATAGTTGCTGGACTTTCTTTAGTTGCAATGGAAACGTTATCAGATTTTGGAACAGTGGATTTTTTTAATGTATCAACACTAACTACAGGAATT
>CAJQTH010000018.1 GCA_905618905.1 uncultured Candidatus Pelagibacter sp.
AAAAAAGGTATTATTATAAGAAAAGGGAAAAAAATTTTTATCCAAAAATCTGGTTTTATACAATCAAAGACTAATATAACTTTAAATAATTTTAGTATTTTAGTTTCTAAATTTAGCGAAATATTAAAAGATAAAAATATAACCGATAAAGCTTTTGATACAGGTGAAGTTTCAAAAGCACTTAAAGAAAACTTTTCTTTTTGTTGGTATCAATTTTACAAGTTTATATTTATTTTTACTAACAGTTGGAAAGCAGGCACTAAAACTCAAGATTTAGAAACAATATGTGTAGGATTAATTGTACTGATTAATACAGTTCAAAATAAAGATTTTAAAAATAAAAGTTTAGATAGAAAAAAATATCTGAAAGAAATTCAAAAACCTGATCATATTGGTATTAATGCATTTTCCATAGCAGATATAACAGGAATTCCAAGGGCAACTGTTGTTAGAAAATTAGAATTTTTAATTAAAAACAAATTTCTAAATATTAGTGAAAAAAAACTTTATACTTTTGGTATGACTATGCAAAGTAAACAATTTAAAGTGCTTTCTAAATTACAAGATAATAATATGAATGCTTTAAGTAAATTTTTGTATAGGGTTTTTAACCAAATTAAAGTGATAAACTCTAATTAGATTTTCTTAAAATAAAAACAAAGATTACAGATGTCAGCATCATTACTAAAGCATAAGCAGCGGTTGGCACCATATAAATAATATTATCAAACAATTGGGTTGCAACAAAAACTGCTAAAGTTCCATTTTGCAAACCACACTCTAAAGAGATTGCTCTTTGTTGAGGTACACCTGATGCAAAAAATTTAGCAACATAAAATCCTATCACCATCATAGTTAGATTTAATATTAAGGCTATTAAACCTGCTCGAGTTAAAAAGCTTACAATTTTATCCCATTCTTCAATATATATTGCAGCAAAAACAAGTAAAAATAATGCAACAGAAAATCTTTGAATTAACTTCAAATTTCTAATCACTAAATCACCCGTAAAATATCTGATAGTCATTCCAATTATTACTGGAACAGTAACTACAAAAAACATTTTTAAAGCTATGGCTGTCATTGTTATATCTTTTGCAACATAGGTGATATCAAATATATTAATTGAATTGATCACAATTAATGGCACCGTAACTATACTTAATAAGCTCATAACAGCCGTTAGTGATATTGATAATGCTACATCACCATTTGCAAATTTTGTAAGAACATTTGAGGTTACACCCCCTGGAGCAGCCGCAATTAACATTACTCCTAATGCCATTTCAATTGGTACACTTAAAGTAATGATAAGTAGATAAGCAACAATTGGTAAAACAATTAACTGACAAATAAAACCAATAAAAAAATCTTTAGGGTTTTTTACAACTCTTAAAAAATCATCTACTGTTAAAGAAGCTCCTAAGCCAAGCATAATCATGGCTAAAGCGATTGGGGCAATATTAGTTACTATTTCCATGATTCTTAGTTAAATCAACATATGAATTATGAAAATAAAAATCTACTTTAAATTTTTGTTATTGAAAAAAAAGTGAAATTAATGATTTATTAATCGCTTTTTGAGTAAATTATTTTTTTATTAATTCTGTATTATCAATATTAATAGCCATACAGGTTATATCATCTCTAAGTTTTTCTGCTCCCCAATTTAGTTCTTTTTCAATAGATTCTACAATTGATTTGGGTGTTATATTGGAGATGTTGTTAATTATATCTTGAACCCCTTCTGCTCCAAGTTCTTCACCATTTTTTAAATATCCTTCAGTTACACCATCTGTATAAACAACCAATGATTTATCTTTAATATTAATTGTATTTGATTTTACCATAGACTCTGTAAAATATTTTATTATCCCAATAGGTGGCATAGCAGATTTAATATAATCATAATTTTTATTCTGATCAAAAATTAGAATACTTTCGTGGCCTGCATTGATGAATATCATTTCACCAGTAACAATATTTAACTTTCCAAAAACAGCAGTTACAAACATGCCTTTAAATTTTGCTTCTACTAACTCATTGTTGACACCAAAAACAATTTTTTCAAGAGAGTATTTTAAATTAGCTAAAGTTCTAAATATTGAGGATGCTTTAGCCATATACATTCCAGCTTTAATCCCTTTGCCAGATACATCAGCAAGTGTAAAAAAATACTCTTCTTTACTAGATCTAACAACATCAAAATAATCTCCAGAAACATCCCTTGCTGGAATATTTTTTGCATAAATAAAATTTTCAAACTTTGATATATCAGGAAAAAGACTTTTTTGAACTCCAGCCGCAAGTTCTCTCTCTTTTAAAAGTTTTGCTTCTTTTTGTAAATTTTCAAAAGCTATTTTATTTTCCTCAATAAATCTAAAATAAAGACCTGTTAAAAAAGTTACAGTAACCATAAAAATTGGATAACTAATATCGACTAGCTCTCCCCTAAATCTATAAAATGTAAAGCCGATTATTATTATCAATAAAATATTTCCAAAAAAAATTGATAAACTGAACTTAGGTTTAATTTTTTGAGATAAAACAAAAGTTGCAAGTGCTATAAATAATGAAAATAATAATTCAAATAAGTATATATTTGGGCTTCTAACTAAATAAGATTGATCTAAAATATTCTCAATCACATTTGCATGCACTTCCACTCCAGGAATAGTTGTTCCCAAAGGTGTTTTTACAAGATCAAATAAACCTTGTGCTGACGCACCAATTAAAACATATTTATCCTTAAAAAATTCTTTACTAAAATTACCTTCATAAACTTCACTTGCAGAAATATATTGGCTTTTAGATGATTTTTTATATTTGATCCAAATTATAGCATTTGGATCCGTTTGAATTTTATGTGGTCTTGAGCTTATTTTATTAATTCCAATTTCATTAAGCTCTATATAAATATTTTTTTGTTTAGAACCCACTCTTACCATCTCAAGGCCCATAGATGGGTATAATTCATCATTCAATTTAACCACTAAAGGTAGGGATCTTATAATTCCATCTAATTGATCTAAAAAGGAAATTGAACCTAGACCTTTAACACTTTTTTCTAATTCTTCTAAAGATCCTATTGAGTAAGGATAAGAGTAGGTAAATTTATTTGGGTCCCCTCCTTTAGATAAAAATCTTGATTTTGCTTTTCTATCATAGTTAGAGTGTGACGGAGTATTACTGCCCAGTACAGCAATTACAGACTTAGATTGTTTTAATTTTTCAGAAAAAATTTTATCAGGGTCTTTTAAATTTTGAATTTTCAACACATCTGATGGAATTAAGTTATAAGATTTAATTATAGCGTCAGGTGATTGTTTGTCCTTTTCACTAAAAAATATATCAAAACCAATTGCTTTTGGATTTGAGGTATTAAGTTGATCGAGTAT
>CAJQTH010000019.1 GCA_905618905.1 uncultured Candidatus Pelagibacter sp.
AGGAAGATTTACCTTTTATAAAAAATGAAAATAAATCAATTAATAAAAAAACTCGATTCAAACTTCCCACTATTGATTTGCTTAAAATTCCGACGCAAAAAGACCAAGAAAAATTAAAAGATGATGATTATATTGACAGTGAATTTTTAGAAAAAATTTTATTAGATTTTGGGGTTAGTGGAAACATTAAAAAAGTTAGTCATGGCCCCGTCGTTACATTAAATGAATTTGAGCCAGCTGCTGGTGTTAAAGTATCAAAGATTATTAATCTCTCTGATGACATAGCTCGTAACACTAGTTCTGAATCAGCTAGAATAGCTACCATACCAGGACGAAGTACTATTGGCATAGAGCTTCCAAATTCTATTCGTGAGAACGTTTACTTAAGTGAAATACTCTCTAACTCTGATTTTAATAAAAAAGATATCAAATTACCGATTGCGCTCGGTAAGAATATTTCTGGTGTTCCTGTTATTGGAGATTTAGCTTCCATGCCCCATTTATTAATTGCTGGAACTACAGGATCAGGTAAATCTGTTTGCATAAATACTATTATCTTATCTCTGCTTTACAGACACACACCTGACAAATGTAAGTTCATACTGATTGATCCTAAAATGCTTGAATTATCAACTTATGAAGGCATACCTCACTTGTTATGCCCTGTGATCACAGAAGCAAAGAAAGCCGCTTCTATTTTAGGTTGGGTTGTTAAAGAGATGGAGAATAGATACCGACTTATGACTAAAGAAGGAGTGCGTAATATTGATGGCTATAATGCAAAACATACTTTTCCTATGCCTTATATTGTCGTGGTTGTAGATGAAATGTCTGATCTTATGCTGGTTGCTGGAAAGGAGATAGAAAGTTACATCCAAAAATTATCGCAGATGGCAAGAGCTGCTGGAATCCATATTATAATGGCAACACAAAGACCTAGTGTTGATGTTATTACAGGAACCATTAAAGCAAACTTTCCTACAAGGATTTCTTTTCAGGTAACCTCTAAAATAGATAGTAGAACAATCTTAGGTGAACAAGGAGCCGAACAATTACTTGGAAAAGGAGATATGCTTTACATGTCTTCTGCTAATCGAATAGTCAGAATTCATGCACCCTTTGTTTCTGAAAATGAAATTGAAAAAGTAAATAATTATTTAAGAACACAGGCAGAGCCAGATTATATAGATGAAATTTTAAATTTTACAGATGAAAAAGAAATTAGCGATAATGCAACGGGTGCTGCAGATAAAGATGAATTATATCAAGCTGCATTAGATATAATTAGATCTGAGGGCAAGGCATCTACCTCATTTTTACAAAGAAAGTTACAAATAGGCTACAATAGAGCTGCAAGAATAGTGGATATGATGGAGGCTGATGGAATTGTTAGTAAAGCAAATCATGTTGGCAAAAGAGATGTCTTATAATGCTTAAAATAATAATAATATTTATTCTACTAAGTTTTTATAGCCCCGCACTAACATTTGAGAAAAAGTATATAATTTCAAAAATGAAAAACACTAATAATTTAAGTTTTAATTTTATTCAAACCATTAATAACAAAACTGAAAATGGTGCATGTATCTTAGAATATCCCAAAAAAATTTACTGTGAGTATGATGGGGTAAAAAAAAAAATTATTGTTTCAAATGGAAAGTCTTTAATAATTAAAACTAATAACAATAATAACTATTATATTTATCCACTTAACAGAACTCCTTTGGAGTATTTATTAGATAAAGAGTTCATAATTTCTAAAATACAAATATTAGAACCAAGAGTTATTGATGAAAAATATCTAAATTTCAAAATTTTTGAAAATAATAATGAAATTAACATTTTTTTTGATAAAAAAAATCTGAACTTAATTGGGTGGCAAACAGAAGATGTATATAAAAATTTGAGTGTTACTTCAATTTCTTCAGTTAAAATAAATCAAAAAATAGATAAGAGAAAATTCAAATTGCCACAAAATAACTAGAAATTTTACCCAATCAGAGTTTCAGTTTTAAAAATTTTCATGCCTCTTCCTAAATAATTTTTTAAAGCATTTTCATGGTCTAAGGAGCAGGTATGTACCCAAACTCTTTTTGCTCCTAAATTAAATGAATTTTTAATTGCTTCACTTAACAGATATCCACCTAACTTTTTACCAAAATACTCTTCCAAAATTCCAAAATAAACAATTTCGGATTCTTTATTTTGTTTATTTAATAACAGTTCAAAATAACCTGCTATTTCAATTTTATCTTTAAGAATGTATGTAGATAATTGATCATTAGAAATATAATCTGTCCAGTTTAAGTCTGTCCAAACAAGCCTATCAATCCATTGACAATTCTTACCGATAGTTTTGTAAAAAAATTTATTTAATTGAAAATTTTTTGGGCCGGCGAGCTCTACAGTGTAATTCTCTGAGGAATTCTTAACTTCTTTTAATTCGTCTAGAGACCTTATCTCTAAATAACTTCGATAAATTTTTTCTGTCACTCAACCATTTTTCCAACTTTTTCTCCTCCAAATAAATGGAAGTGTAAATGTGGAACCTCTTGACCGCCATCTTCACTCAAATTTGTTAAAACTCTATAGCCTTTACCTGCATCTGGCGATATACCTAACATTTTCGAAACTTCTGTAATAGCTTTGCTTAACGCAACTATCTCTTTATCTGAAGCTCTATTA
This sequence comes from uncultured Candidatus Pelagibacter sp., assembly GCA_905618905.1. Taxonomy (GTDB): domain Bacteria; phylum Pseudomonadota; class Alphaproteobacteria; order Pelagibacterales; family Pelagibacteraceae; genus Pelagibacter. The sequence continues at coordinate 2,686 of CAJQTH010000019.1, forward strand.
TTAAAATCATCTAAATTAATGTATTCACCTTTTGGAATGACCAATGCATGTATTTTTTTTTGAGGATTAATATCGTGAAAGGAAAGTATATAATCGTTTTCAAATATTTTTTTACAAGGAATTTCTTTTCTCAAAATTTTTGCAAAAATATTATTTTTGTCGTAGCTCATTATCTATTGTTCTTTTCTTCAATACCTGATTGTTTTTTTCTGTCTTCCAACTCTTTTAGGACATCTTCAAACTTAATATCAGCTGCTTCAAGTGTAACTAATATATGATAAATTATATCTGCTGCCTCATGTACTACGTTCGACTTATCATTTAGGGCCTCTTTAAGTTCACTAAATTCTTCTTCCATTTTATCTATACATTTAGACAGGCCACCTGATAATAATGATGAAGTATAAGATTTATCTTTATCCTCATTTTTTCTATCTCTAATTGTATTTACTAAATTCAATAGATTTTCTGACATGTCTAAATCCTAACGGGAATTCCTTTTAAATTCAAATATTGTTTGGCTTCATTAATGGAGTGTGTTCCATAATGAAAAATTGAAGCTGCTAGTACAGCGCTAGCATTGCCAAGCCTTATACCATCAACTAGATGATCCAGGTTACCTACTCCACCCGAAGCAATTATAGGTATGTTAACTGTTGAAGATATTTTAAGCATTAATTCATTATCATAACCAATTTGAGTGCCATCTCTATCCATAGATGTAACTAGTAATTCCCCTGCTCCATTATCTTCCATTTTTTTTGCAAATTCTATTGCATCCACGTTCGTGTTATTTCTCCCACCATGGGTAAAAACCTCCCATTTATTGCCATTTTTTTTAGCATCTATTGCAACGACAATGCATTGTGATCCAAATTTTTTTGAACTTTCAATTATCATTTCGGGTTTTTGAACTGCTGCAGTATTGATCGAAACCTTATCTGCTCCACAATTTAATAATTTGTTAATATCTTCAACCCCCCTAACCCCACCACCAACCGTCAAGGGCACAAAACATTTTTTAGATGTTCTTTCAACCACGTCATAAATTGTATCTCTATTTTCATTGGAGGCTGTAATATCTAAAAAGCAAATCTCATCAGCACCACCATCACTATAAATTTTAGCTTGTTCAACTGGATCGCCAGCATCCTTTAAATCTACAAAGTTAATTCCTTTAACAACTCTCCCATTTTTAACATCTAAACAGGGTATAATTCTATTTTTAAGCATCTAATTCTTTCACTAATTCGTCCAGTTTAATATCACCATCATATATAGCTTTACCAACTATTATTCCTTCAATATTTTTTAAACCTTTTGCTTTTTTAATGTCAGCAATTGAAGATACCCCTCCTGAAATAATTACTGGGCAATTAGATACATTCGCAACATTGGTTGTTTCTTTAAAATTAGGACTTTGTTTGGTGCCATCTCTATTTATGTCTGTATAGATTAATCTGCTAGCACCATAATCATTTACTTCTTTTAAAAAATCTAAAGTCAATTGATTAGAATTTTCCTTCCACCCTGAAACTGACAAGTATCCATCTTTTGCATCTAGACCTAAGGCAATCTTATTTGGAAATTTTTGGCATGCTTCTTTTAAAAAATTTTTATCTTTTATAGCTGCACTTCCTAAAATAACTTTTTCAACACCTGCATCTGTATATTTTTGAATACTGTCAATGGTTCTAACACCTCCACCTACTTCAATTTTTAAATCAAATTTATGAACTATTTCTTTAATAATATCTAAGTTAACTGTCTCTCCTGTTAAGGCACCATCTAGATCAACAACGTGTAAATTTTTAAAGCCATGATCTTTGTATTTACTGGCTTGATCAACTGGTGATGTTTCATATTCAGTTTTATTAGTAAAGTCCCCTTTAATTAATCTCACACATTTCTTGTCTTTAATATCTATAGCTGGAAATATTTTCATAATTATAAATTCAAAAAATTTTCTATAATTTTAATCCCTAATTTATCACTCTTTTCAGGGTGAAACTGGGTTCCAAAGATATTTTCTTTTTCAACAGAACAAACAATATTTGATGAATATTCTGTTGTTGCTGAAATTACATTTTTATCTTCTGGAATAAATTCGTAGCTATGTACAAAATACATGTGTGATTTATTTTCTATATCTTTAAAGATTTTACTATCTTTAATAATGTTAATTTCATTCCAACCAATGTGCGGAAGTTTGAATTTATTATTTTGATTATTGATCTTTGAAACTTTTCCTGAAATCCACCCAAGTCCTTTTGTCTGGGTTTCTTCATAACCAAGATCAGCTAACATCTGTAAACCAACACAAATTCCAAGAAGAGGTTTTTTATTAGTTATTGCAAACTCATTGAGTGTCTCTACTAGGCCATTGATGCCATTTAATGCATCAACACAGCTCTTAAACGATCCCTGTCCCGGTAAAACTACCTTATCGCTTGATTTAATCTTGTTTAAATTAGATGTTACTTCGATATTAACTTTGTCCTTAGCAGCCTCTTTAAAGGAATTTATTACAGAGCTGATATTTCCTGAATTATAATCAACAATTGTGACATTCATTTAACTTATAATGAGCCTTTAGTTGATGGAATGCTCTTTTTATTTCTAGGGTCTATTTCTAAAGCTGTTCTTAATGACCTTGCTAAAGCCTTAAAACAAGACTCGATTATATGATGGCTATTATCTCCATAAATATTTTCCATATGCAGGGTTATTCCTGCTGATTGAGAGAATGCTTGAAACCATTCTTTAAAAAGCTCTGTGTCCATCTCTCCAAGTCTTTCTACTTTTAATTTAACTTTCCATATTAAATAAGGTCTATTTGAAACATCAATTGCAACTCTTGTTAATGTTTCATCCATTGGAATCATTGCATGAGCATATCTTTTAATTCCTTTAAAATCTTTCAGTGCTTTTTTTAAAGCTTCACCTATAGCAATTCCAGTATCTTCTGTTGTGTGGTGAAGATCTATATGAGTGTCACCTTTTGCTTTAACTTTTAAATCAATCAGTGAATGCTTTGATAGTTGTTCAAGCATGTGATCTAAAAAACCTATTCCAGTATCAATTTTGTATTGACCCTTCCCATCAATATTAACTTCAACACTAATGCTAGTTTCTTTTGTTTTTCTGGAAACTTTTCCAATTCTGCTCATAATATATAATATGTATATAGGGATTAATTAACTATATCAATATTTGCAATCTACTACTTGAAGAATAAAAATTAATATCCATTTATAATCTATGACTACAATAGTGCTTATTAGAAAAAACAATGAAGTAGTGGTTGCAGGAGATGGCCAGGTTAGTATGGGCAATACTGTTATAAAAAGTACTGCTGCAAAAGTTAGAAAAATTGAAAAAAGAAATGTAATAGCTGGGTTTGCTGGATCAACTGCAGATGCATTAACTTTGTTTGAAAGACTAGAAGCAAAACTTGAAAAGCATGCTGGTAATCTTCCCAGAGCAGCTGTCGAGTTAGCAAAAGATTGGCGAACTGATAAATATTTACGAAGACTGGAAGCTTTAATGGCTATTGGCGATAAAGAAAATAGCTTTATAATTTCAGGAACTGGTGATGTGTTAGAGCCAGAGGGTGATGCCATAGGTATAGGATCAGGTGGAAATTATGCTTTGGCTGCTGCTAAAGTTTTATTAGATACAGATTTGAGTGCTGAAGAAGTTGCAAGAAAGGCAATTCAAGTTGCGTCTGAAATTTGTGTATTTACTAATAATAATATTAAAATTGAAAAAATTTAATGAAAGATACAAACGTTACACCTTTTCCAAAAGAAAAAACTGAAAAGAAAGATAACTCTTTAGTCAGCTCTTTATCTCCTAGAGAAATAGTTTCTGAATTAGATAGGTATGTAGTTGGACAAAATAAAGCTAAAAAAGCAGTTGCCATTGCTTTAAGAAATAGATGGAGAAGACAGGCTTTAAAAGGTGAAATGAAAGATGAAGTTTTACCTAAAAATATTTTGATGATCGGGCCAACAGGAGTTGGTAAAACAGAAATTTCTAGAAGACTATCAAAATTAGCTGAAGCTCCTTTTGTAAAGGTAGAAGCCACAAGATTTACTGAGGTTGGGTATGTTGGAAGAGATGTTGAGCAAATTATAAGAGATCTACTTGAAATTGCAATTGCAATGGAGAAGGTAAAGAAAAGAAAAGAAGTTCATGCAAAGGCACAAAAGCTAGCAGAAGAAAAAGTTTTAGATGCTCTAGTTGGAAATAAAGCAAGTCTTGCTACAAGGGAAAGCTTTAGAAAAAGATTAAGAGATGGTGATCTAGATGATAATGAAATTGAAATAGCCATAAACGATAGTGGCTCTCAAGCTGCATTTGAAATTCCTGGGATGCCTGGAGCAAATATTGGAATGATAAATATTGGAGAGATGATTGGAAAATCTGTTGGCAATAAACAGAAAAAAAAGAAAATGACTGTCAAAGAATCTCATGAAATTTTAATCAATGATGAAGCTGATAAATTAATAGAAGAAGATAAAATTATAAAATCAGCAAAAGATTCAACAGAAAATAATGGAATAGTTTTTTTAGACGAAATAGATAAAATTTCAGGGAGAACAGATAGATCTGGTGGAGACGTTTCTAGAGAAGGAGTTCAAAGAGACCTGCTTCCTCTAATTGAAGGAACAACAGTTAGCACAAAATATGGTACAATTAAAACTGATCATATTTTATTTATTGCATCTGGCGCATTCCAACTAGCAAAACCTTCAGACTTACTACCTGAATTACAAGGTAGACTGCCAATAAGAGTTGAGCTTGAAGCTTTAACTAGTGATGACTTTAAAAGAATTCTTAAAGAACCAGATTATAGTTTAATTAAACAATATGTTGCTCTTTTAAAAACAGAAAATGTTGAACTTAAATTTTCTGATGACGGTATTGATGCGATTGCTAATATGGCTTCAGAGGTCAACAATACTGTGGAAAATATTGGTGCTAGAAGGCTACACACTATTATTGAAAGAATATTAGATGATATTAGTTTTACCGCAACAGATAGAGCTGGTGAAAAAATTATAATAGATTCTGATTATGTAAAACAAAATCTAGATGAACTTGTTAAGGATACAGATTTATCTAAATTTATTCTTTAAATTTATTCTTGTTTTTAAGATAAATATAAAAAGCTCCACTGCCACCATCTTCAATCTTAGCGTCTGTAGTTTCAATGATAAATTGTGTTAAACTTTTATTGTTTTCAATAAATTCTGGAACTGAATATTTTAGTATACTCAAGTCCTTTGAAAGGTAAGGATTTTCAACATTTTTAGATCTTAGTCCTTTGCCTGTAATCACAATTATTTTAGTAACACTTTCATCAAAACATTTTTGAATAAATTGTTCTATAGCCTTATTTGCTTCTTCGATTGTATAGCCATGAAGATCTATTTTTTTTATCTTCTCATATCTTATATTTTTTTTATGGACAAAATCTTTGTTAGGAATTTTCTCTTTAGTGTTTAAAAAGTTTTCCCAGTCTAGCTTGTCTTTGTCTAGATTGTTTATTTCTTTCTTTTTTACAGGATTTTTATTAAAAATTTTTTTTTTATTATTTAGGAAATTTTCCCAATCTTCTTTATCTTTGCCTGTTATCTTCTTAATCAATTAAGTAATAGTATCAATTAATAACCAATTTGGATTTGATGATTTAATGTCTTTTGAAAAAACCCAAGTATCATGAACAGTTTTTATTTTCTCACTATCTCCTGACACAATCTTTTTATCTTTATCTTTTATGCATGTTATAATTTCACTAACAAAATCCACTGTAACTTCTAAGCTGTCTTCAATTTTTTTATGAGTTTTAATTACAGCTGACTTTATCCCTATAAAAGTTATTTCTGCAAAATGATTTCTATTAGCTCTATCTTCAAGTGCCTCTTTAAACTGATCATAAATTTTTTTACTTAAAAGTGGTTTACTTGCTATTAACTTATTATCACTATCACTAAAATCTGTAATAATTGTTTCATAAGCAATTTTTGCACCTTTTAAAAATTCTTTTTGTGACACTTCATCAAAGTTTTCACTAACTGGCTTTGGGGCTATATTTATTTTTTGAAACTCTTTTTCAAATTTGGTTGGAATTTTCCCTTCAAAACCAGTTTTTTTACCGAGTATTCCTCTTAGACGAAGAAAGATAAACCCAGCAATCATTGCTAAAAGAATAATATCTATGTATTCAAAACTATAACTCATAATTTAATATTATTTACTATGTTGATTAATTACAACTAGCAATTTAGACTAAGGACAAATGAACATGTTTTTATTGTTACTAATTGGCATTCCTATTATTGAGATTTATTTGTTTATCAAACTGGGTTCTCAAATTGGAGCCTTTAACACAGTTTTACTTATCTTTATCACGGCCTTTTTTGGCATTATCTACGCGAAATATGAGGGTTTTAATACTTTAAAGTCAGGAATGGCTCAAATGGTAAAGAATGAACTGCCAGTTTATGAAATTATTTCAGGTGCAGCCTTAGCTTTTGCAGCACTACTGTTAATTTTACCTGGTTTTGCAACAGACTTCTTGGGTTTATTAATAATATTTCCTCCAACAAGAAAATTGATATTCAAAAAAGTATCGATTAAACAAAAGTCCGTGAACAAAAAACAAGATTTTATTAATGGCGAATTTGAAGATATAGAAGATGAAAATGACAGAAAACTTTAAAATATTAGCGGAGTTTATAAAGGATATATCCAGCGAAACACCCAATATTGAAAGCTATATATATGTAAAAAAAAATATTTCAAAATATCAACTAAATATAGATATTAACTCAAAGCCTTTAAAAAATAAAATGATTGAAGTCAACACAACATTAAAATTTGAGGATAAAGAATATAATGAAACAAAATCATATTTTGAAATAGTATATGCCTCTGTTGTTAAAATTGATGAGTCGGTTAAAGATAAAAAAGAATTAGAAAAAATTATATTGTGTGATGTTCAAAATAAAATTTATCCTAATCTTGAAAAAGCATTTTTAAATTTGCTTCATAACTCAGGATATCCAGAAATAAAGCTTGATAAGAAAATTAATTTTACAGAACTGTATAAGCAAAAGTCTAACTAAAAAAATTTTTCTTTAAACTTCTTTTTAGATACTCCTTGTGTAACCTAAGTTCTTCCTCTGATGGTCTGATAACTTTTTTACAATATTGATTAACACCATTAAGTCTTATTATTGTTTTTTCATTTTCTTCATTTTTAAAGTTTAACATAGGCTCTTTTTGATCTAGAAGATTGATATACACTTTGGCTAATAAATCGCAGTCTATAAGAGCAGTGTGCTGAGTTCGTTTAGAATTATCTACACGATATCTTTTACACAACGCATCAAGGCTTATTGGAGAGCCTGGAAATTTATCTCTGGCTAAAGCAAGTGTGTCTACAACATATTCGCTGTTTAATTTCTTCTTACCTAACAATGTTAATTCGTTGTTTAAGTGGGATAAGTCAAATTCAGCGTTGTGTATTACAAGTCTCTTATTTTCTATGAAACCTAAAAATTCATCCACTATTTCTGAGAACTTTTTGTGGGTAGATAAAAATTCATCCGTATAACCATGAACTTCTAGAGCTTTTTCAGAAACCTTTCTTTCAGGATTAAGATAACAATGAAATTTATTTTTAGTTGGTATCAAATTATCTAACTCAATGCATCCAATTTCTACAATTCTATGTCCATCTCTAACAGATAGTCCTGTTGTTTCTGTATCTAGTATTACTTCTTTCATTTTATATAATTTTTTTTAGTATTTTTTTTACACTTATCTTAACAAACTTATTGGTAAAATTATTTTTAATAATATGATCAGATTTTTTCTTTTTATAACTAAGCGGTAACTGTATTTTTTTAAATTGATTATATAAATTTAAATTAAAATTATCTCTCTCCTTTAGTCTTTTTATAATCTCACTTTTTTTTGACTGAACAAAAATTATTATATCACTTTTCTGGTTTAATTTATTTTCTAATAAAAGAGGGATATCTAAAATTACGACTTTTCTTTTTTTATTTTTTTTTAAAAAAATAGATAATTTCTTTCTAACTTCTGGATGAATAATTTTCGTAATTTTTTTTAAATTTTTTTTACTATCCTCTATTGCTTTTATAATTTGTATTTTATTTGCTGGAAATACTGAAAAATATTTAGGTAAATTTTTTTTTAATCTTTTAAAACAATTTTTATTTGTTTTATATATGCTTGCCACCTCTTGATCAGCATTAAAAACTGGGTAACCAAAAAGGTTGGCTATATAACTTTTACCAGAACCTATATCTCCTACCACTGCAATTCTAATCATATATCTAAGAGTTTGATTGTATCATTGTCTATTTCTGGAATAACTTTATGCCAGATAAAAAATGCTTTTTGAGCTTGATAAATAAACATCATTTTACCATTTTTTGTTATTCCACCATACTTTTTTGCATTTTTTAAAAAATTTGTTTCTGCCGGATTATAAATCACATCATAAAAAAATTTGTCTTTACTAATTTGCTGATAGTTAATATTGATTTTGTCTTCCTCTTTTAATCCAATGCTTGTTGCGTTTATGATTATGTCAAAATCTAAGGTTTCTCCCCATTTAATAGTTTCAATTTCTGGAAAGTTTTTCTTTAACTCTATTGCTTTTAATTCTGTTCGATTACTTAAATAAATTTTTTCGATTTGCATTTTTTTAAGGGCAATAATAATTGAAGGGACAACACCACCTGCCCCAAGTATTAGAGCTTTTTTATTTTTAATTTCTTGTTCTGTTTTTTCTAAACTAAGCTTAAAACCCTCAATATCAGTATTGTCACCTATAATTTTATCATTTTTTTTATAGATTGTGTTTACTGATTGAGAAATTTTTGCTTCTTCACTTAGCTCATCTAAAAAAGGTATGACCGTTTTTTTAAATGGTACTGTTACATTTAACCCGTGAATTTTTTCTTCTCTAATATTTAAGATTAAATTCTCTATCGCATTAGTATGCAAAAGCTTTTTTTCATAAACTGCATCAATTTTATATTTTTTGATCCAATAATTATGCAGTTTTGGTGACAAGCTATGATCAATTGGGTTTCCTATAACTAAAAATTTTTTTTTCATTTTATAATATTAAGATATTCTTTAATTTTTTTAACTGGAAGGCCCATGATCGTATCTTCATCCCCTTCTATTTTTGAAAATAAGTTTCTTCCCTCCCCTTCAATTTGATAAACATTATAAGCATAAAGATCCTTATCAGAAATTTTTTTCAAGTAATTTTCTAGTTCCAAAAAAGTCATATTTTTCATGGTTAATGATGCTTTGTCTGTGTAATTCCATATCATGGATCCACCCCTTGAAATACAAACCGAACTTATCAATTGATGAGTTTTTCCATTCATTTTTTTTAATATTTCTAGTGCTTCTGCTCTATCGTTTGGCTTTGATATTATTTCACCCTCTAAATCTATTACACTATCTGCTCCAAGCACCATTTCTTCTATAAATTTTTGGCTGATCTTATTTGCTTTTAATTCTGCCAAATTTTTTGAAATAATTGCTGGAGAGGCTCTTTCCTTTAAAAGGCTTTTTTTAACACTGTCCTCATCCACATTAGATGGCTCTATTTTACAATGAATATTATTTTTTTCTAAAATTTTTTTTCTTACACTACTTTTTGATGCAAGTATAATTTCTTTAACCATTATTTTTATTTATTTCATATATTTTAATTATTGATGCTGCGGTTTCTTCTACTGATTTTCTAGTAACATCAATAGTTGGCCATTTGTATTTGATAAATGTTTTTTTGGCATCACTAATTTCTTTTTCTATTTTTGTAATGTTTGTATAATTGGTATTTTCTTTTTCTTTAAGGGCATTCATTCTATTTTTTCTAATATCAACTAACCGTTGAGGTTCGGTTGTTAAACCAACCACACAAGAAAGTTTTGGATTTTTTTTTAAACTTTCCGGTATTGATTGTTCGTTTACTAAAGGAATATTTAAAGTTTTATAACCTTTGTTGGCAAGATAAATTGATGTTGGTGTTTTGCTTGTTCTACTTACACCCAATAATATCAAGTCTGCTTTACCTATATCTTCAACAAGGTTTCCATCGTCGTGGGCCATGGTAAATTGAATGGCTTCAATTCTTTCATAATACTCTTCGTTCAAGGCATGCTGTCCACTTGGAACGTGAGATGCTTTTTGATTTAAAAGTTTAGAGAAGTTCATTATTAAATTTCCCAAAACGCTAAAGCATGGAATTTTTTTTTCATCTCCTTTGTTTGCTAAAAACTTTGCAAGAGAAGTGTCAACAATTGTATATAAAATTATTGCATTATCGTTTTTTTTTGCTTCTTCCATTATTTTAGAAACTTGATTTTCTGTTCTTGTAAAAAAGTAAGATTTAACGTCATACTCTATGTTTTTAAATTGAGCTTTAATTGCTAAAAACACTCTATCCAGAGTCTCTCCTGTGGAGTCAGAAATAAGGTATATTTGATATGTATTACTCATGTATTAAAAGTTGATATTTAAGTATTATTTTTATCATTTTTTAAAATAATGATGTTTTTTATTTTCCAGTGTAAAAACTCGTTTTTATTAACATTAATAAACATGTGAACTATTAATATACATTTTATCTAATAAATTAAATAAAGCCCCAATTTATAAAATATAATTCACTTCTATAAATTATTAATTGTTAATAAATCATGTATAAAATGTGTAAAACAATTAATTACCAATATTCACATACTATATAACTAATACTATAATTAAATATTTACTTATTATTATGACACCCATCCAAGAAACCATAATAAACAAAAAGACAACTAATTCTCCAGTATGGTTAATGAGACAAGCAGGTAGGTATCTTCCAGAGTTTAGGGAAATTAGAAAATTAAATCCAGACTTTATCAATTTGTGTTTGAATGAAAATTTATCATCAGAGATTACTCTACAGCCTTTAAAAAGATTTGAATTAGATGCAGCAATAATTTTTTCAGATATTTTAATGTTACCGTATGGGTTAAATCAAAAGGTAGAATTTAAAAAAGACTTTGGTCCACAACTCGGTCCATTAAATTTAGATCAAATGTCCAAGGTAGATGAAATTGATTTTATAGAAAAATTATATCCAGTTTATAAATCAATTAAGAAAGTAAGAGAAAATAATTTAATTAAAAATAAAGATGTAATAGGATTTGTTGGAGCACCGTGGACATTATTAGTTTATATGATTAATAAGCATTCACCAAAAAAAGAGTTAATAAAAGATTTTTTTAAGGATGAGTTTTTAATAAACAGGATTTTAATAATTCTAGAAAAGTTTTTGAAACTACATATTGATCAACAAATAAAAAATGGTGCGACTGTTATTCAGATTTTCGATAGCTGGGCTGGTTTGTTAGAAGAAAAAGATTTACCAAACTATGTTTATATTCCAACACTAAATTTAGTTGATTATATAAAATCTCTAAACGTACCAGTGATCTGCTTTCCAAGAGGAATAAAAGATTATAAAAATTATTGTGATATTGTTAAACCTGATGCTGTCAATATTGACTATGATGTAAATCCAATATCTATATGTAAAGAAATAAACATACCTGTTCAAGGAGGACTTGATCCAAAGATATTATTAACTGACAAAGAAAATTTAAAAAAAGAAACAAAAAGATATCTAGATGTTTTTAAAGATCATCCATACATCTTTAACCTAGGTCACGGCGTATTGCCCCAAACAGATCCTAACATGGTGGATTATTTGGTGAAAATGGTAAAAGATTATTAAATGAAAAAAGCAATTATTTTATTTAATCTTGGGGGTCCAGATAAATTAGACAATGTTGAACCCTTTTTATTTAATTTATTTAATGACCCAGCAATTTTAGATTTACCAACCTTCTTAAGATATCCATTAGCAAAGTTAATCTCTAATAGGAGAGCACCTGTTGCTAAAAAAATTTATGCAGAACTAGGTGGCTCATCACCCATATTAAAATTAACCAGAAAACAATCCGATGCTCTAGAAACAAAACTAAATCAAACGCAAAAGGAAGACGAGTACAAGTGCTTCATCGTAATGAGATGCTGGAATCCAAGAGCCGAAGATGTGATTAAAGATGTTCAATTATATGGTCCGGACGAAGTTGTCTTAATGCCTCTGTATCCTCAATACTCCGCCGCAACATCAGGGTCTTCGATTAAAGAATGGAAAGACGTTTGTAGAAAAAATAACTATCATGTTAAAACAAGCACAATATGCTGTTACCCAACAGACCAAAATTTTATTAACGCTCATACAAAAGAGATAATAAAAAAAATTAAAGATCTTAAAAACTTTAAATTAATATTTTCTGCGCACGGCCTACCAGAAAAAAATATTAAAAAAGGGGACCCTTATCAGTGGCAAGTAGAACAATCGGTTGAAAAAATAGTTGAGAATTTAAATGATGGGAACCTTGATTGGATACTGAGTTATCAAAGTCGAGTTGGTCCACTAAAGTGGATAGGCCCATCTACAGAAACCATAATCATTGAAAATTCCAAGATTGGCAAGCATATCGTTTTAGTCCCTATCGCATTTGTTTCTGAACACTCAGAAACTCTTGTTGAGCTTGATATAGAATATAAAGAAATAGCAGATGCTAATGGATGTAAAAATTATACAAGAGTTCCAGCACTTGGAATTAATGAGGATTTTATTAAAGCAATGTCAGAATTAATAATTAAGAAAAACGAATATAAAATTAATGGGGATCTTTATCCACCAAAGATACAGTGTCCACCTAATTTTAAAAAATGTCCCTGTTTAAATTATGAATAGTTACTTATTATTTAAGAGCCTACATTTAATAGCGGTAATCTCATGGATGGCAGGACTTTTATATTTACCTAGAATTTTCGTATACCACGTAGAAAATTTAAAAGATAAAAACACCTCTTCAGTATTTAAAACAATGGAAAGAAAATTATATTTTTACATCATGACACCAGCAATGATTTTAACTTGGGTTTTCGGATTAATTTTAATTTCTTCTTTGGGCTTCGAAGTTTTTTCTGCAACTTGGATTAAACTAAAATTGTTGTTAGTGATTTTATTAACCTTATATCATTTCTATTTATCCAAACTTCTTAGTGATTTTAATTTGGATCAAAATACTAAATCTTCTAAGTTTTTTAGAATAATCAATGAAGTACCAACAATATTGCTTATTTTGATTGTTTTTATTGTTGTTTTTAAGCCCATCTAAGCTTGTAATAATTTAAAGAGTATATATATTTATCTGATCTTACAAAATTTTAACCCCCCCCCCTCATGAATATACAAGAACTTAAATTAAAATCGTCTGAACAATTAATTACACAAGCAGAAGAGCTTGGTATTGAAAATGCTAGCACACTTAGAAAGCAAGAAATTTTATTTGCTATATTAAAAAAAGTTGCAGAAAAAGAAGAAATAACAGGAGCAGGAGTTTTGCAATTATTACAAGATGGATTTGGTTTTTTAAGAGCAATGGAATCAAACTATTTAGCTGGACCAGATGATATCTATGTTAGCCCAAGTCAGATCAGAAAATTTGGTTTGAGAACAGGAGACACAGTCGAAGGTCCCGTTAGAGCACCCAAAGAAGGTGAAAGATATTTTGCATTATTACAAGTAGAAAAAATAAATTTTGAAGAACCAGAAAAAGCTCGTCACAAAATTGCTTTTGATAATTTAACTCCACTCTACCCAAATAAACAAATGGTGATGGAAGTTGAGACAACAAAGATTGAAAAAAAACCAGATTTAACTCCAAGATTAATTGATCTTGTGAGCCCAATAGGAAAAGGTCAAAGATCGATAATTATTTCACCTCCTAAAGCTGGTAAGACAATGATTTTACAAAGTATCGCTAACTCAATTGCTAAAAACTATCCAGAAAGTTACTTGATGGTTTTATTAATTGATGAAAGACCTGAAGAAGTAACAGATATGAAAAGAACAGTTAAGGGAGAAGTTATCAGTTCTACATTTGATGAGCCCGCTTCAAGACATGTTGCTGTTGCTGAAATGGTAATCGAAAAAGCAAAAAGATTAACAGAGCATAAAAAAGACGTAGTAATTTTATTAGACTCAATAACAAGGTTGGGTAGAGCCTATAATGCTGTGATACCAAGTTCTGGAAAAGTTTTAACAGGTGGTGTTGATGCAAATGCATTGCAAAGACCAAAAAGATTTTTTGGTGCTGCAAGAAATATTGAAGAAGGTGGATCTTTAACAATCATCTCAACAGCGTTGATTGATACTGGATCAAGAATGGATGAGGTTATTTTTGAAGAATTTAAAGGAACTGGAAATAGTGAAACAGTTCTAGATAGAAAAATTGCAGAAAGAAGAATTTATCCAGCAATCGATATAACCAAATCTGGAACAAGAAGAGAAGAATTGCTTTTCGATAAAGATGACCTTTCAAAAATGAATGTACTAAGAAGAATAATTAGTCCAATGGGAACAATGGATGCAATTGAATTTATTAACTCAAAACTTAAAGAAACAAAAAGTAATGCAGATTTTTTTAGCTCGATGAATAAACCAGCTTAACACTGTTACACCCTCACCTATTAATTTAAAGTTTTACAGAACCTCAAAATAGAAGTTATAATATTGTTATGACAATTTATGCTCTATCGACTGGACCTGGAATTTCTGGAATAGCAATTATTAGAGTTTCAGGAGAAGATACTAAAAAAGTAATCCAATTATTAACTAACTCAACAATTCCAGAACCAAGAGTTGCGACATTAAGAAAAATCAATAAAATCAACACTTCTGAGCTTATTGATGAAGGTATAATACTGTGGTTTCCTGGCCCTGAGAGCTATACAGGTGAGGATATGGCCGAATTACACATACATGGAAGCAAAGCAGTAATTGATGCTCTACACGCCTCTATTTCAAAAGTAGAGAATTGCCGATTAGCAGAACCAGGTGAGTTTACAAAGCTAGCATTTCAAAATGGAAAAATAAATTTACTCAAAGCAGAAAGCATTGCAGATTTAATTTCAGCAGAAACTGAAATTCAAAGACAGCAAGCAATAAAAATAATGAACGGAAAGTCAGCTGATAAATTTAATAGCTTAAGAGAAAAACTTTTAAAAATTTTATCACACGTCGAAGCAAAGATAGATTTTCCAGACGAGGATTTACCAGAAGATATTTTCAAGAATATAAAAAAAATTTCTAATGAAGTAATTTTAAATATAAAAAAAATTTTAGATGATCAAAAAGTTGGTGAAAGAATTAGGGAAGGTTTTAAAATTGCAATTATAGGCCCAACGAATGCTGGAAAATCTAGTTTACTAAATCACCTTTCAAATCGTGATGCAGCAATCGTTTCAGAAATAGCCGGAACAACAAGAGACGTAATCGAGACGCACTTAAACATTGATGGCTATCCAGTGGTAATTTCCGATACTGCAGGAATTAGAGATTCTAAAAATGAAATAGAAAAAAAAGGAATAAAATTAGCTCTTGATAAGGCAGAAAATGCAGACCTAAAGTTGATAGTTATAGATGCTAAAAGTATTGATTTTAAAGGAGTTTTGAAGGAATTGATGGATGAAAATGCAATACTTGTGATTAATAAATCTGATCTTCTAAAAGAAGATTTAAATTCTGAAATAAAAAATTATGAACATGTCTTAATTTCAGTAAAAAACAATCTCAACTTAGAAGATTTAATTTTAAAAATTAAAAACAAATTAAAAAATAAATTTATCACAAGTGTAGATATTTTAATTACGCGTGAAAGGCACAGGCAACACCTTGAGCAAAGTTTAAATTATTTAAAAAACTTTGAAGAAAAAAATGAAGCTGAAGATTTTGATAAAGCTGCTGAAGATCTTCGTTTAGCAACTCGACATTTAGGAATGATTGTTGGAAAAGTAGACGTTGAGGAGATATTAGGTAGTATTTTCAATGATTTTTGTATTGGTAAATAGTTATCATTTTAAGGGATTTTTAGCTTATTTTCATCATTTTTGTTGATAATCATAACTAATTCATCAATTTTAAACATAAAAACGTAGCCACGATTATCTTAACAAGTATTTCTTAAAAAATACTGTCTACTTGTAAATATTCATATCAGTTATAAATTTAAGTTATGAAAAATGATTTATCATTTGAGGTAGTTGTTATTGGAGGAGGACATGCTGGTTGTGAAGCTGCTGCAGCATCTGCACGTCTTGGAGTTAACACTGCCTTATTCACTCACAAAATTGAAACCATAGGTGAGATGTCTTGTAACCCCGCAATAGGAGGTCTTGGTAAAGGTCACCTTGTTAGAGAGATAGATGCCTTAGACGGTGTGATGGGAGAGGTTGCAGATAAATCAGGTATACAATTTAGATTATTAAATAGAAGTAGAGGGCCTGCAGTTCAAGGACCCAGAACACAATCAGACAGATCATTGTATCGTAAATATATGCAAGAAAAATTACTAAACTACTGTAATTTAAGCATTTTTTCAGATCCTATAACAAATTTTATTTTTAATAAAAACACTATAAGTGGCTTTGAAACAAAGTCAGGCAAAAAAATTTTATGTGGTAAGCTAATCTTAACAACAGGTACCTTTTTGAATGGTTTGATTCATATAGGTGATAAGAGAATGCCAGCAGGAAGGTTTGATGAAAAGCCCTCAACAGGATTAAGTGAACAACTTGAAAAGTATGATTTTAAAATAGGAAGACTTAAGACAGGAACGCCACCAAGACTCGATGCCAGAACAATTAAGTATGATAATTTAGAAGAACAGTTTGCAGACGATGATCCTTATTTTTTTTCTTTCTTGACCAAAAAAAATTTAAACAAACAAGTTTCATGTCGGATGACTTATACGAACGAAAAGGTTCATAAGATAATTCAAAAAAATCTAAAAAGAAGTGCCATGTACTCAGGAAGCATACAGGGGGTTGGTCCAAGATATTGTCCTTCAATAGAGGATAAAATAGTAAAGTTTGCAGATAAGGACCGTCACCAGATATATTTAGAGCCTGAAGGACTAAATGATCACACAATATACCCAAATGGAATATCCACCTCACTACCTGAGGATGTTCAACAAGAAATATGTAACAATATCAGTGGTTTAGAAAATGTTAAGATAATTAGACCCGGTTATGCCATAGAATATGACTATATTGACCCTAGAGAACTATTTTTAACTCTTGAGACTAAAAAAATTCAAAATTTATACCTTGCTGGGCAAATAAATGGAACAACAGGATATGAAGAAGCTGCGGCTCAAGGACTAATCGCTGGAATTAATGCTGCGCTATCTTTTAAGAAAGAAGAGCCATTTATTTTGGATAGATCAGATGCCTATATTGGAGTTATGATAGATGATTTGGTAACAAAGGGTGTTGCAGAGCCTTATAGAATGTTCACTTCAAGAGCAGAATATAGACTAAGTTTGAGAGCAGATAATGCCGACCAAAGGTTAACAAATAAAGGAATTGAAATTGGACTAATATCAAAAGAAAGAGAAGATATTTTTAAAGATAAAGAACATAAATTAGGAATAATATCTAAAATAATGTCTGAATCATCAATATCTCCAACAAAAATAGGGAACTTTGATATTAAAATTGCAAAAGACGGTATTATAAGAAAATCTAATGAAATATTAACCCAAAAAGGTGTTGATATGATAAAAATAAGAGAAATTTGGCCTGAAATTCCTTATTTTGATAAAAAAATAGATGAGCAAATTGAAATAAATGCTCATTACAGAGGCTATCTAAAAAAACAAAAAGCGGATATATTAGCATTTAAAAGAGACGAAAATTTAGTTATACCTGAAAAAGTTAATTATGATGATCTTTCGGGACTATCAAATGAGGTAAAAGCCAAATTTAAACAAATAAAACCAAAAACTATGGGACAAGCACTACGAATTGATGGAATAACACCAGCTGCCGTATATATTTTGTTGTCACATGTAAAAAGAAAGTCTATTAAGCTAATAGCTTAATGGAAGAAATTTTTAAAAAATATCCACTACTAAAAGATCAAAATGTTCCACGTGAAACATTAATGGAGTT
Source organism: uncultured Candidatus Pelagibacter sp. (assembly GCA_905618905.1). GTDB lineage: Bacteria > Pseudomonadota > Alphaproteobacteria > Pelagibacterales > Pelagibacteraceae > Pelagibacter. The sequence goes on from CAJQTH010000019.1 coordinate 20,839, forward strand.
TGAGCTATTTATATCCATGCTACAGCAGGGAAATGGTGAAATTAATATCATAAGTGAAGAAACAGCCAAAAATGAGGTTATTAGAGAACGTCATATAATTGATTCTGCACAAATTATTGAATTTGTTGATTTAAATAGTAAAATTATAACAGATATAGGTTCAGGTGGAGGTTTGCCAGGTATAATTATATCAATTATGATTAAAAATCAGAAAAGTTCGATCAAAGTTCACTTATATGAAAAAAGTCATCATAAAAGCTCTTTTTTAAGAAAAGCATCTAGAGATTTAAAATTAAATACCGAAGTCATGCAAGAAAATATTTTTGAGGCACAAAATTTAGACTCGGGTACAATAATGGCAAGAGCTTTTAAACCTTTACCAATAATTTTAGATTTAGTTTATAAAAATTTTAGAAGTTACAAAAATTTAATTGTCTTCATGGGAAAAAATGGAGAAAAAGTTTTAGAAGAAACTTTAATGAATTGGGATTTTGATTTTGAAAAGAAAAAAAGTATTACAAGCGAAGATTCATTTTTATTAAATATAAAAAATATTAAAAAAAAACATTAAAAACTAAATGCAAATTATTTCTGTAATAAATCAAAAGGGTGGGGTCGGAAAAACAACAACTGTAATTAATCTTGCAGCAGGTTTAGCCCAACAAGAGAAAAAAGTTTTAGTTATTGATCTAGATCCACAAGGAAATGCTACCACAGGACTTGGGTTATCTAATTTAGAAAATTCGACTGAGACTATTTATGGGGTTTTGAATGGAACAAAGGCCATTTCTGAAGTGATTAGAAAAACAGAGTTCAAAAATTTAGATATTATCACTTCGAATGTAGATTTATCTGGGCTCGAGGTTGAGACAGCTGATGACAGCATGAGAGCCTTCATTTTAAAACGCGAATTAACCGCTTATTTAAATGTTTCTAGAGCAACCTATGATTATGTACTTATAGACTGTCCACCATCACTAAGTTTGCTTACAGTTATGGCCCTAGTGTCTTCCCACTCATTGCTAGTGCCGCTTCAGGCTGAATTTTTTGCTTTAGAGGGATTAACTCAGCTAATGAAAACTATAGAAAGAATAAAAGTTAATTTAAATCCTGAATTAAAAATTAGAGGAATACTTTTAACAATGTTTGACAAAAGAAACAAGCTATCTACACAAGTAGAAAAAGAAGCAAGAGATTATTTTAATAAAAAAGTTTATCTAACGGTGATACCAAGAAACGTCAGACTGTCGGAGGCCCCATCGCATGGCATGCCAGTTCTAATTTATGATAAATCATGTCCTGGTAGTAAATCATATTTTAACTTTACAGATGAATTTATTAAACAAGAACAAATAAAGGGGGCACAGTATAATGGATAAAAATAAAATAAAGAAAGGGTTAGGCAGAGGACTATCATCATTGATAGGTGAAACAAAAAATGAAATAGATTTTAATAAATTATCCATAAGTGATTTAGTTAGTAATAGGTTTCAACCTCGAAAAAATTTTGATGAAAATAATTTGCAAGATTTAACAAATTCCATAAAAGAAAGAGGAATAATTCAACCAATAATAGTTAGAAAATCATCTGAAAATATCTCTAAGTATGAAATAATTGCTGGTGAGAGAAGATGGTTAGCTGCTCAAAAAGCAGGTCTTCATGAAGTGCCTGTTGTAATAACAGATGCAGATGATTTAAAATCATTAGAATTTGCCATTATTGAAAATGTTCAAAGAAATGATCTTAACGCAATAGAAGAAGCTCACGGTTATCAAAGACTTATCCAAGAATTTTCTTATGACCAGGAAAAAGTGGCGGAGTTTATTGGGAAAAGTAGAAGCCACATAACTAATTCTTTAAGACTATTAACGCTGCCTGATGCTGTATTAAGATTTATCGAAACAAAAAAAATAACTGCAGGCCATGCTAAAATTTTAGTTGGTTTAGATAATGCAGAGTTTGTCGCAAAAAAAATAATTGAGAAGAATCTTTCTGTTAGACAAGCAGAAAATTTTGTAAAAATTTTTAAGATAAAAAAAAAATCCCCTAAAGAATCTCGAGATATTAATTTACAATCATTAGAAATTTCAATTAGAGAAAAGATTGGACTTAATGTTTTAATTAAAAATAAAAAAAATAATTCTGGATCACTTGTATTTGAATACAAGGATCTTGATCAATTAAATAAAATAATTGAGATTGTGAAGTCTAATTATTAATTGAAGAAGTTTTGTCGATTATAAAATTCGATAAGATATTAATTGAATTGTGAGGAAATTTTTTAATTAATAATTCAATTTCATTAATTTCATAAGTTAAAACCTCAGCCTGGTTATAGGACCATCTATTAATCTGATGTTTTACAATCTCTTTATCTTTCCAAAAAATTGGGGGTTTAAAAGAATTAATTACAGCATCTAAATTTTTTACTCTAAGTTGTTCTTTGCATAATTTTACTAATCTTTTGGCTTTCATTAAAAACGTTCTAACAATTAGTACACAGTCCTCATGTGAATAATTATTTTCATTTAATACATTAATAGTTTTTTTTTTATTCTTAGATAGGCAGCCATCAATTAGCTCAGAAACACTATAGTTTTCAGCTAAATTAGTAAGTTTAAGAATATCTTGTAATTCAACTTTATTTTTATTTTGAGAATAACTTTTAATTTTTTCAAGTTCACTGTTAAGATTTTGTCTGTCACCACGACATCTGCTCACTATCAAGTTTATTATTTGTTGTGAAATTAAGATTTTATTATTTCTAAAAAATTGACCCGCTATTGCAGATAATGTCTGGTTATTATCTTCATAAAATGGAACACATACAGTAATCTTGCTTTTTTCAAATAGCGATCTTAATTTCGATTTTTTTTCAAGCGAATTTGCATTTAAAATTAAAATTACTCCATCGACATTCTTTTCTATAATCTCTTCTACAAGTTCTTTTATTTTGTCTGTAGCCCTATTAACTAGAATTAATTTTTCATTTTCAAAAAATGATTTTGATAAAAGATTTGTAAAAAACCTTTCTTTATTGTTTAAAATTTCATTTTCTTCATAATGATAAATACTTTCAGGATATTTTTTCTTAAATTCTTCGTCTATTACTTGATTTTTATAACCTTGGTTTTCACCATAAAACAAAAAAAAATTACTATTTTTTTCATTTTTGATTTCGAATGACTTGATAATCATTTTAAAGTCTTGATAAATCTTTTATTAATTCATCAATAATTTTATTAATTAATACTTCTTCTATTTCTTTTTCATGCTGACTCAATGCAAATCTATTAGAATTAGTATTGTAACTAAAATCCTGAGCGATGTTTTTGTTTATTTTTTTATTTTGATTGTCAATTATATTTATATTTAATTTTATAATCATTTGGTAACGAGAGGGATTACCTTGCATATTTTTTGAAACTACCTTAATTTGTTTTTCTGCGTCAATTTCAAGTGAAATCTTATTCAAAGCTTGTTTGTTTGAAAAATTGTTTAACTTTTTTTCTATTGTTAAGTTTAGTTTATTTTTTTTAATTTTTTCAATTTTTATAATGTCTAAGTTTAAGTTTTTATTTGAATGTAATGCCCTATATCCGCAGTTAGTGAGCATTAAAAAAAGTATTAATGTTAAGGTTATTTTTTTCATCAGATAATTATGTTTATCAATTTATTTTTAATATAAATAGTCTTTTTAAATTTTTTATTTTTAATAAACTTATTTATCAGTGGTTCCTCTTTAATTTTTAAAATTAATTGGTTTTCAGAAATCTCATTTCCCAAATTAATTATAGTTCTTTTTTTTCCATTAATTTGAACCACAATATTAATGTTTTTATTTAATATTTTTTTATGGTCAGCAGTTGGCCATTCTAGGCTCATTTTGGGTTCTAGTTCAACTAAACATTCACTTATAAGGTGGGGCATCACAGGATGCATTATGCTTAATATCTTTTTATAATTTTTAGATAAGCTTAAATAGTTGATAGGTTTTTCAATCTCTTTATTTAAATAATTATAAGTTTCATGAAAATTTGCCACAAGTACATTGTAATGAAATTTTTCTATACTTTTTGTAATTTTATCAATCATTATATTGGTAAACGAATCTATTGGTTTTGAATCTCCATTTTCATTTTTAAGTAAAATTATTGAAATAATTTTTTTGTGTAGTAGCCAAAATTTTTGAATAAATTTATAAGAAGCCAACATACCCTGATCTGACCATTGTACGTCTTTCTCGGGGGGGCTATCTGATAAAATAAAAAGCCTCACAGCGTCTGCCCCGTAATTTGTAATTATTTTTTCTGGATCTATGGTATTTTTTTTTGATTTAGACATCGATTCACTCGGACCAACTTTTACTTTTTCATCAGGCATTCCTTTAAGGTGGTAATTAATTTTATCATTTGTTTCAATTTCATCAGGGCTTAACCATTGGTCATTTTTATTTTTGTAGGTTTCGTGACAAACCATTCCTTGTGTAAAAAGACCTTTAAAAGGCTCTGGGTTTATAAATTCTTTTCTTTCGTGTTTAATTGCACGCATAAAAAATCTTGAATATAAAAGATGAAGAATTGCATGTTCAACCCCACCAATATATTGATCAACAGGCATCCAGTATTTAATCTCATCTAAATCAAACCCTTCCTTAGTATTTTTGTTTGAACAAAATCTTAAAAAATACCAAGAAGAATCAACAAATGTATCTAGAGTGTCGGTTTCTCTCTTACATTTTTCACCGTTAATTTGAATGTCAAACCAGTCTTTTTGGTGGTCTAGAGGATTACCTTTAGTATTCAGGTTTATGTTTTCAGGTAACTTCACAGGTAAATCTTCTAATGGAACTTTAATAATTTCATTTTTATCATTATAAGCAATTGGGATGGGGCAGCCCCAGTATCTTTGTCTTGATACCCCCCAATCTTTTAGTCTGAAATTAATTTTTTTTTTTCCTAATTTTTTTTCTTCTAATATTTTAATTGCTTCCAAAATAGATTGATCTGGTGCACTTAAATTATTTAAAAATTTGGAATTAATTATTTTACCAGGTCCCGTGTAAGCTTTATTATTTGTTTCAATTTTATCTTTCTCATTAATGGGATCAATTACTGAAATAAAATTTAAATTGTATTTTTTTGCAAAATCAAAGTCTCTCTGGTCATGAGCGGGGCAACCAAATATTGCTCCAAAACCATAATCCATTAATACAAAGTTTGCAAAAAATACAGGTACCTTTATAGATGGGTCCAAAGGATTAATAGCCATTAGGGATGTTGGAAACCCTAGCTTTTCCGCTTGAGCAATAGATTCCTCCGTGGTGCCAGTTTTTGAACACTCTTCTTTAAATGCTAAAAAATTTTTATCATTTTCATAAAATTTTGCTATTGGATGATCAATCGATACAGCTACGAATGAACAACCAAACAATGTATCTGGTCTTGTGGTAAAACATTTAATATTTTTAACAGGTAGAGAGCCTTCTATTCCAAAATCTAATTCACAACCAAAAGATTTCCCTATCCAATTTTTTTGCATTATTTTTACTTTGTTGGGCCATTCATCAAGGGCTTCTAAGCCCTCTAGTAATTCATCGGAAAATTTTGATATGTTAAAAAACCATTGGTTTAATTTTTTTCTCTCAACCAAGGCACCAGACCTCCAACCTTTTCCATCAATTACTTGCTCGTTAGCAAGAACGGTTTCATCGACCGGATCCCAATTCACATAATTTTCTTTTCTATAAACAAGACCCTTGTCATATAGTTCTAAAAAAAAAGCTTGTTCGTGTTTGTAATACTCAGGTGAGCAAGTTGATATTTCTTTATCCCAATCAATTGAAAGACCTAATTGTTTTAATTGGTCTCTCATTGTTTTAATATTTTTTTCAGTCCATTTTTTTGGGTCTAAATTGTTTTGTTTAGCCGCATTTTCTGCGGGCATACCAAAAGAATCCCAACCCATAGGATGTAAAACATTATATCCTTGCATCATTTTAAAACGAGCCAATACATCACCAATAGTATAATTTCTAACATGACCCATATGAATTTTACCCGATGGGTAAGGGAACATTTCAAGGGAATAAAATTTTTTTTTATTTTTATCTACTACGCTTTTAAAAGAGTTGTTTTCGACCCAATAGTTTTGCCATTTCTTTTCAATTACTTTGAAATTATATCTAGTCACAAAAAATAAAAATATTAAATTTATCTAGCAGAGTTTATTTTTTTTTCTCTACAGTTGTTCTTTTTTTACTAAGATAGTCTTTGCGATTTTTTGAAAATTTATTTTTTTCCAAAATTGCAGCTCGCTTAAGGATTGCTAAACTTATTTGCGGCTCTAATTCAGATTTGATTTTATTAACACTACAACCGGTTCCGTTGCTCTGACATTTTCTTTCATGAATACTAATATCAAGTGCATCAGATCTAATCTCATTAGTTAAAAACCTTACTGTAATTTTTAAATCCCTGTTTTCATTTTTATCATTTGAGTTGCCATCAAACCATTCTGTTATCAATATCCCACCAGAGTAACTTGCATTTGAAAAGGGAACAAAATCTAGAACATCCATAGACGCTCTCCATAATTCATTTGAAGAGGCAAAATCAAAAGTACCACCACCACCACTTAAAGATCCTTTTCCAAATCTGATTCCTCTTCCTTCTTCAATGTTTTTTATAACCCTATCATTAACATTTACGGGCGTATCTTTAATATCAGCTCTTTTAAAAAAGTTATTTGAGCACCCAGAAAACGTTAATAAAAGCAGTATTAAATAAATAAAGTATTTTTTTATAAAAGGCATTTATAGTGAAAAACCATTTGTTTTGTTGAATTTCAACAAAAAAATTGACCTTTTGTGGTAATTTTATCACAATTTTAAAAACTTTTAAAAATTTAGAAGATTAAGCAAATAATTTGCATTTTTTTTGCTAAATATACTGCATTCATATGAATAATAACAACAAAGGAAAAAATATGACAAATCTAAAAAAATTGGGTCTTTCAGCATTAGCAGGTTCGCTAGTTGCAGTTAGTGCTCAAGCAGGCGAAATGGCCGTAACTGGTTCCGCTAGCGTTACTTATGTAACTGGCGAAAAAGTTAACGGTGGTAAAACAATTGGTACTGACAGAGATGTTTCTTTCACTGGAACCGGTGAAATGGACAATGGTTGGACTTTTAAAATGAGCACAACTGTAACTGATGCTATTGCGTTGTCTTCATCTTTCACATCACTAACTATGGGTTCATTAGGAACAGTTTCTTTCGGAACTGATACTGGTGGAGCAAGTTACAAGTACGATGAGGAAGTACCTCAAGCATATGAGCAAATCTCAGATGCAAACCAAACTTCAGCTAACATAGTTGGAAATCAAATGGACAGTAACATGATAGTTTACAACTCTCCATCTCTTGACATTGCTGGAGCTTCTATATCTTTTGATGCAGAATTCTCTCCAAATGCAAATGGTTTAGGATCTGGTGATGGTGGAACAACTGCTGCACCAACTGATGGAAAAAACTTTGGTAAAGGTTATGGTCTAGGTACTACTGTTAAGTATGCTGGTTTAACTGCTGGTGTTTATGGTAGCGAAAGAGATAACAGAGACCCACAAACTGTAGATCCAGTAAGAGACGCTTTCGAAGGTGTTTGGTATGCTAAGTACTCTTATGGACCAGTATCAATTGGTTACTCTGAGTCTTACTTAGATGCAGGTCTTAATGCTACTGACGCCGCTAGTACTGCTGCAAAAGAAGTTAGAACTGCTAGTGGTATTTTTGAAGGTGAGCAATTTTCTGTTGCTTTCAATCTGAATGATAATCTATCACTTTCATACACAGATTCTTCAGATGTGTACGATGATCAAGCAGCAATGTCTGGAGCAGGATCTACTGTAATCCCAGATGTGTCTATGGATACTAAAGCTATTCAAGTAGCTTACTCTATGGGTGCAATGTCGGTTAAAGCATACCAAATGAGTACTAAAAACCCAGGGTATGACTCAGACGCTGCTGATAAAGATGTAACTGAAATTGCTTTAGGTTTAGCATTCTAGTTATTACTATTTAAACTATTTAAAAACGGCCTAAATCTTTTTAGGCCGTTTTTTTTTATCCACGATATTCCTGAAAAACCATCACAATTTAAAAGTTTTAATTTACTTATATTAGTTTCATTTATCCCACCAAGGGCAATAAATTTACTTTTATTATCCAACGTTAGTAAGTTAAATTTAATAACATCAAGATAATTATTTTTTTTATCGACCTTAAAGGTTGGAGCTAAAAAAATTCGATTACACCCTTGATTTTCTTTTGCTTTAATCTCAGCTTTATTATGAGCAGAGCCTATGATCGAAAATTTTTTTGGTTTTGAAAAATAATTAAAGTTATTAGTTTTAATAAAAGATGGAATATAAACCCCATTTAATTGATGTTTTATAGCCATTTTGATATCAATAGTTAAGTAAAATTTTCTCTTATTTCTTCTACAATAATTCTTTAACGATAATATTGTACTTTCATCTATTTTTTTTTTATAGTTCCTAAGAATGATTGATATATTTTTATTTAAATTATTTAAATCAGAAGGATTAAAGTCTTCAACAAACAAGTAAATTTTAGGTAATTTTTTTTGCATCAAAGTATTAATAATCTAGTTTCTATACAAAATACATTAAAGATAGAAAACTTAGGGTTAAATAGGATAAAAATAATAGCTGTTAGTAAGACATTTCCAATTAATGAAATATTGCCATTAATTAATCACGGACAAGTTCATTTTGGTGAAAATAAAGTTCAAGAAGCAATAGAAAAATGGCAAGAAATTAAACAAGATTTTAAGCATCTACAACTACACATGATTGGTAAGTTACAATCAAACAAAGTCAAGTTTGTCGTACCTTTATTTGACTATATCCATTCACTAGATAGCCTAAAACTAGCAAAGAAAATTGCAGAGGAGCAAGATAAAATAAAAAAAAGATTAAAAATATTTATCCAGATCAACATTGGGAATGAAGAACAAAAGAATGGAATTGATGAAGGGGATCTTGAAGAATTTTACAAAATATGTGTAAATGAGTACGAGTTAGATATTGTTGGATTAATGTGTTTACCACCTAAGGGTGACAACACTAAGGAGTACTTTGTAAAAATGAAAAATCTTGCACAAAAAATTAATGTTAAAGAGTTAAGCATGGGTATGTCCAATGATTACCTTGATGCAACAAAACATGGTGCAACTTTTCTAAGAATTGGCTCAAAAGTTTTTGGAAATAGAAATTAGCCAATTTTTATTTTGGTATTTTTTTTAATTAACTTTAGTAAAACTTCAAAATCTTTCTTCTTTAATGCTATACACCCTGCTGTTGATTTATAATTATCTGTTAGATGAATGAATATAGCGCTACCTTTATTTGGAATTTTATTATGGTTATAATCAATTGTAATTAAATAATCATACTTGTAATCTTTCCTGTATAAATATTCTTTTAAATTTTTATTATGAGTTTGAATTTCTTCATTATATCCTTTATCACTTGGATTATCACACCATGCTATATTTTTTGTGATAATTTTTTTTTCTATTTTACACCTTGGAATACCAACACGATCTTTCCTAAAATATAATTTTTTCAATTTAAATAAGCCTTTAGGCGTTGAATAATCACCCTCTTTTTTATTGAAATTTAAGCCTTTTTTTCCGATACAACATTTAAATTTAAAATCATCAATTATAAGAGTGTTTTTATTTGGTACATGAATTATCATAGAAATTATTTGATATAGTTATGCAAAACGTCTTTATTATTAATTACAACTCATTATATGAAATTTTAAATGAGATAAAAGAAAATTTATCCTTTAAAATAATTAAATTTAAAAACAAAGAAGATTTTAAAAATAGAAATGATCTAGATTTAACAAATTGTTTAATAATTTCAAAAACTTATCCTAAATTATTACTAAATAAAGATATCACAGATAATAATTTTTTAAATTTTAAAGACCTACCTCTACCTTTAAAAAAATTACTAGAATTAATCAGTATTAGATTGATCAAATTAAAATTTAACTATCAGTCAAAAATTATCATTAAAGGCTATGAATTAAATTTAAATTCTAAATTTATTGGTAAAAATAATTTAAATTTGAAGTTAACAGAAAAAGAAGTTAATATTATTTTATATTTAAATCATAAAAAAATTAAACATGATGTTGCAGACTTACAAAAAAATATTTGGGGTTATTCTTCAAATATAGAAACTCATACAGTAGAAACTCATATTTATAGACTACGAAAAAAAATAAATGACTTATTTAAAGATCAAAATTTTATCTTAACGCACAAAAATGGCTATTTTATTGAATAAATTAATTAATTTAGTCTCGCACCAACTTTTTGAATTATTTTTGATGACATCTCAGTTCCTTTTTCAAGACTTTCCTTCATCGAAAAATTGTTAATAAATCCATGAAGAAATCCGGCAGCAAAAAGATCTCCTGCACCTGTTAAATCTATAATTTTTAAATTAGATTTACTTTTGCATTCTATAATTTCTTGATTTTTAATAGCAATACTTCCTTTTTCACCACGTGTAATAATTAAAAGTTTTCCTAATTGTTTTCCAAATTCAATAACATCTTCAAAGGTTTTAGCATCAATTAACGATCTAATTTCTTGTTCGTTAGCAAAAGTGATATCAAGCTTATTTTTAACTAAATGTAAAAAATCACCCTTATGTCTTTCCACACAAAATTGATCTGATAAAGACATGGCTTTATTATTTGAGAGTGACATAGCTTTATCAAAAGCTGATTTTGGCTCACCTTCATCCCATAAATAGCCCTCCAAGAATATCATTTTACTTTGCTGTATTGCTTTATCTTCAATATCATTTTGATTAATTTTTCCAGCAATTCCTAAAAATGTAACCATTGTTCTTTCTGCATCAGGTGTAATTAATATTAAACATGTTCCAGTTGGAGAGATTTCTTTTTTTTTACTATAAAAATATTGAACTTTTTCTTTAACTAAACCTTCCTCATATTTTTGTCCTAAATTATCAGCATTAACTTTACCAATGAAGCCAACTTCATTGCCCAGTTGTGATAGTCCGACAATAGAATTTGCAACTGATCCACCAGAAATAGTTTCTGCAACTTTTAAAGTTGATAAAAGTTTTTGAAATTCATTCTCATCGACAAGCTTCATGGTACTTTTTGTTAATTCATTATCTATTAGGTATTGATCATCTACTTTACAAATAACGTCAACAATCGCATTTCCAATTCCAAGTATTTTCATATTATGCTTTTTTTATTTTAATAGGATTTTTTCTTTTAGGATAACAAGTCGTACAAATTTTACAAGTCAAACCATAACACTCTCTAGCTTTACAAAACTCTCTTCCGTAAAAGATTATTTGTAGATGTAACTTGCTCCATGTTTTTTTTGGGAATATTTTTTTACAATCTTTTTCAGTCTGAATAACATTTTTACCATTTGTTAAGCCCCATCTTTGAGCTAATCGATGTATGTGAGTATCAACTGCAAAAGCTGGAACACCAAAACCCTGAGACATGACTACACTTGCTGTTTTATGGCCTACACCTGGTAGTTTTTCCAGTTCTTCAAAGCTTTTAGGCACTTTACCCCCATGTTTTTCTAGAAGTAGCTTAGACATCAAGTAAATACTTTTTGCTTTTACCCGAAAGAGACCAATACTTTTAATTAATCTTTCAATCTTTTTTCTGCCTAATTTTATAAAATGTTCAGGTCTATTATATTTTGGATATATATTTTTAGTTACATTATTAACATTTAGATCAGTACATTGAGCTGATAAAAGTACAGACATTAAGAGAGTAAAATTATTAGTATGATCTAGTGGAATAAGGGTTGTTGGATAAATCTTATTTAAAATTTTTAGTATCTTTTTAGCTTTTTCTTTTTCATTCATTATCTAAAGTTCAATAAATCTCTCATTGAATAAAGACCCGGTTTTTGATTGATAAGCCATTTTGCAGCAGTCAAGGCACCATCTGAATAAAGTGCTCTATCAAACGCTTCATGGTTTAATTTTATTATTTCTTTTCCACTTGAGAATGTAACCTCATGTTCCCCAATAATTTCACCTTTTCTAATTGAATTAAAATTAATTTTTTTTCCATAAGGAAAAGATTTTTTATTTAAAAATTTTTTACCAATTAAATTATAAAGATTTTTATTTTTTCCATCAGCTATTCCTTTTCCAAGCATTAAAGCTGTTCCCGATGGGTAATCCTTTTTGTGTTTGTGATGAACCTCAAAGACTTTGCTTAAATATTCATCATTTAGTGATTTTGAGGCAATTTCAGTTAGATACATTAATAAATTAACACCTAGGCTCATGTTACCTGCTTTTAAAATAGGAATTTTTTTAGAAAATTTTTTAATTATATTCTCTTCTTTCTGGGTAAATCCAGTTGTTCCAATTACTACTCTTTTTTTTAATTTAGATGCAATTTTTAGAATATCTAAAGTACAATTTGGGACTGTAAAATCTATTATTACATCAGTTTTTTTAAAAGCTTGTTCAGTATTTATATCAAGTTTGATGCCTGAAATTTTTTTGTTGATAGTTTTATTTTCTGTTAGAGCAGTCAGTTTAAACTCCTTATTATTTTTTGAGGATTTAATAAGTTGTTGACCCATTCTCCCTAGACAACCAGAAATAGCTAAATTAATTTTTTTCATTTAAGAAAACATTAACCTTTTTTAATTAATTAGTCTTTAGTTTTTCCAAAAACTTTTAGCTTTTTGAAAGAATTGTTTGATACTTGGATTAGATTTTTCGTTTTCAATTTTTCTAAATTTTTCAAGTAACTCTTTTTGTTCTTTATTTAAAGAAATGGGAACTTCAGTATTTACTTGGACATAAAGATCTCCATTTCCACTTCCTCTCATATAAGGCATGCCTTTACCCTTTAGTCTAAATTGTTTTCCATTTTGAGTTCCATCAGGTATTTTAATTTTTGCTTTTCCACCATCAATTGTTGGTATTTCTATTGTGGTTCCTAATGCTGCATCAGCAATGGATATAGGAAATTCAAAGAATAGGTTTTCATCAGATCTTTTAAATAAGTCGTGTGAATGAACATTTATAAAAAGATAAAGATCACCACTTGCCCCACCTTTGGATCCTGCCTCGCCTTTCCCAGCTAATCTGATCCTAGTGCCATCATCAACACCCTTAGGTATTGTAACTGATATTTTTTTTGAAGCTTGCTTGTTACCTTGACCATTACAGTCTGTGCATGGATTTGTTATTTCTTCACCAGAGCCTGCACATTGAGGACAGGTTTGTTGAACAGTAAAAAAACCTTGGTTAGATCTTACTTTACCATTTCCACCACAAACCGTACATCTGCCTGGAGAATGACCAGGTTTAGAGCCATTACCTTTACAAGTGCTACATTTTTCTGTTGTTGAGAATTTTATATCCTGTTTTTTACCTTCATAGGCTTCTTTAAGGGTAATAGATAAATCATAACGTAGATCTGAGCCTCTATTGTTGGTTTTTCTTCTTCCACTTGATTGTCCACCACCAAAATCTCCGAAAAAATCTTCAAATATATCTGAAAAATCAGCTCCACCAAAACCACCACCTTGTCTTCCACCGCCTCCACCTTCAAAAGCAGCATGGCCAAAGTTATCATAATTTTGTTTTTTTTCTTTATCTGAAAGGATGCCGTAAGCTTCACCAGCTTCTTTAAATTTATCTTCAGAAGCTTTGTCGTCTGGATTTTTGTCTGGGTGATGTTTTACAGCTAATTTACGGTAAGCAGATTTTAATTCTTCAGGGCTTGCATTCTTGCTAACACCTAAGACGTCATAAAAATCTCTTTTAGCCATAAGTTACTTTAAGATGATAGTTGTTTTAAGTCTTAAGCGCTTTTTTCTTTATCTTCTTCTTTTTTATCTTCTTTTTTATCTTCTTTTGTTTCTTCTTCTTTTACTTCTTCAAAATCCGCATCAACTACATTATCGTCTTTTTTTGTTTCGTCATTATTATCACCATCCTTAGGTGAACCCTCTTTTTTTTCTTGAGATTTGTAAATAGCTTCACCTAGTTTCATAGAAGCTTGAACTAAAGTTTCTGTTTTCTTTTTAATTTCCTCAGTATCAGTTCCTTTAATCGCTTCTTTTAAGTCAGTTGATGCATCCTCTATTGCTTTTTTATCAGCATCAGAAACTTTTGCACCATGCTCTTTTAGATTTTTTTCAGTTGAGTGAATTAAAGTATCCGCTTGATTTCTTGCATCTACAGATTCTCTTTTCTTTTTATCTTCATCTTTATTAGCTTCAGCATCTTTTACCATTTTTTCAATTTCCTCATCACTTAAGCCACCTGAAGCCTGGATTTGAATTTTTTGTTCTTTTCCAGTTCCTTTATCTTTAGCTGAAACACTTACAATTCCATTTGCATCAATATCAAAAGTTACTTCTATTTGAGGTATTCCTCTTGCAGCTGGTGCAATACCAACTAATTCAAAATTTCCTAACATTTTATTGTCAGACGCCATTTCTCTTTCACCCTGAAGTACTCTTATTGATACAGCAGGCTGATTGTCATCAGCTGTAGAAAATACTTGGCTTTTTTTTGTTGGTATTGTTGTATTTTTTTCAATTAATTTTGTTGATACACCACCTAATGTCTCAATTCCAAGTGATAGAGGTGTTACATCTAAAAGAAGAACATCTTTAACATCTCCTTGTAGAACTCCAGCTTGGATTGCAGCACCCATTGCAACAACTTCATCAGGGTTTACACTTTTATTTGGCTCTTTACCAAAAAAGTTTTTAACTTCAGCAAGGACCTTGGGCATTCTTGTCATCCCACCTACCATTACAATTTCATCAATTTCATTTGCAGTAAGACCTGCATCTTTAAGAGCAGTTTTACATGGTGGTAATGTTCTTGAAATTAAACTCTCAACCAAAGCTTCTAATTTAGCTCTAGTCATTTTTAGATTGATATGTTTTGGGCCTGTTTTATCTGCAGTTATAAATGGTAAATTAACATCTGTCTGTTCTGCAGAAGATAATTCAATTTTTGCTTTTTCAGCAGCTTCTTTTAACCTTTGAAGGGCTAATTTATCAGATCTTAAATCAATTCCATTATCCTTTTTAAATTCACCAATTAAATAATCAACAATAGTGTTATCAAAGTCTTCACCTCCTAAAAATGTATCACCATTTGTAGACTTAACTTCAAATACACCATCACCTAACTCAAGGATAGAGACATCAAAAGTTCCGCCACCCAAATCATATACAGCAATTTTTTTATTTTCTTTTTTTTTATCCAAACCATATGCTAGGGAAGCTGCGGTTGGCTCATTAATAATTCTTAAAACTTCAAGACCAGCAATTTTACCAGCATCTTTTGTTGCTTGTCTTTGAGCATCATTAAAATATGCAGGAACTGTAATCACAGCTTTTGTTACTGCCTGTCCTAAATATTTTTCAGCTGTTTCTTTCATTTTTATCAGAATAAAAGCAGAGATTTGTGACGGAGAATATTTTTCTCCTCTAGCTTCAATCCAAGCATCTCCTTTTTCTGAATTAACAATCTTAAAAGGGGCAGCTGCAATATCTTTTTTTACAGTAGGGTCTTCAAAATTTCTTCCAATTAATCTCTTTACAGCAAAAATAGTATTTTCAGGATTAGTAACAGCCTGTCTTTTTGCAGGTTGACCTACAAGTTTTTCTCCATCTTCAGTAAAAGCCACAACGGAAGGAGTTGTTCTTGCACCCTCAGCATTTTCTAAAACTTTTGGCTGACTACCTTCCATGATAGACACACATGAATTTGTTGTTCCTAAATCTATTCCTATAATTTTGCTCATAATTTAAATACTATCTTTCATATAAGTGTTAATTTTTAATCTACAAGTTCTGGCAATTATTATTAATTGTCTGAATTCTCTTTATTTTCCTCACTTTTTAGCTCATCTTGAACTTTAGTTTTTTTTGAAACTCCAACTAATGCTGGCCTCAAAAGTCTATCTTTCATCATAAAACCTTTTTGAATTTCTTGAACTATTGTTCCGGGTTCTTTTTCGTCATCATCAATTTCCATCATAGCTTGATGTTGATTTGGATCTAATTTTTTACCAATAGAATTTACAGGTGTGATTCCATTTTTTAAGAAAATTGAAACCATATCTTTGCTTATGATTTCAAAATGCTCTAAAGTTTTTTTTAAGGCTTCGGTATCTTTTAAAACTTCATCACTTTCTAAAATCTGTTTTGATCTCTCAAGATTATCAATTAAATTTAAAGCTTCTTTTGCAAATGAAAATCCACCATAATCAAAAGCATCATCTTTTTCTTTTTCAAACCTTCTTCTTTGATTTTCCATTTCAGCAAAAGTTCTAGTAAGCTTATCTTCTAACTCTTTAATTTTTTCTTCAGGGGTAATCTCTTTTACCTCCTCTTTTACCTCCTCTTTTACCTCCTCTTTTCTCTCTGCTGAAATTCCTTGTACTTCTTGAATTTTTTCTTCCACTTCAGTCTCTTTAATTTCTTCGTTTTGATTTTCAGAATTAATGTTTTGATCTTTTTCCATGTAGACTTATATGGTATGAGATTTAATAATTGCTAGATGTTAAAGAATAAAATTATAAAATTATTGATAGGGACTAATAATAAAGGAAAATTGAGAGAAATTAGAGACTTATTGCCTAAAAACCTTGAAATATATTCTCCACAGGACTTTAAAATAAAAAGTCCTCCTGAAAATGGTAAAACATTTAAGGAAAACTCACTAATTAAGGCTAAATTTTTTTCTAAAAAATCAAAAGTGACATGTTTATCTGATGACTCGGGCTTAGAAATAGATGTTTTAGATGGAGATCCTGGAATTTATTCAGCAAGATGGGGAGGTAAAAAGGGTGATTTTAAAAAAGCGATGATTAGAGTTTTTAAAGAACTAGATAAAAAAGACAAAGACTGGCGAAAAAAAAAAATTAAAGCTAGGTTTATTTGTGCTTTAACTATTTACGACAAAAATAAAGAAATAATAAATTCTGTTGGTAAGGTCGAGGGTTTTATTTCACCAATTATAAAAGGTGAAAACGGGTTTGGTTATGATCCTATTTTTATACCAATTGGAAATAAAGTTACATTTGGTGAAATGAGGGCATCACAGAAATATAAAATAGATCATAGATTTAAAGCTTTTAAAAAAATTAAAAAACTTTTTTAAATTTTTCGTCTTCAACTTTATAAAAATTTAAAATATGATTTATCTTGTTATTTTTAATTTCAAAAATTCCAACTTTTCCTCTAAATAAAGTTTTTTTAGTAAACATATTTTGATCAATAACAGAGTTGTTTTGAAGTATTAAATAATAAACAAGACCCACCAAGTCATAACTTAGAAATGATAATTGATTTGGATATTGATTATATTTTTCAAAATATTCTGCCGAAAATTTATCATAATTTTTTTTGTTTGCAGAGGGAAAGTAAAGTGGCTGTGAACTTGTTTCCTTAAGAAGAGACTCATCAAACCATTGGTTAAGAGTTATGAAATATTTTTCTTTTGGAAATACATCTGTATATAATAAGGAAGTAGTGACACTTTTTAAACTTTCATCAAAATCTGATATCACCAGGGAATCGAAACTAACACTTCCAAGCGTATCTTTTTTTTTTAATATTTCAATTAATCTCTCCTTATTACTTTGATCAGATTTTTCCAATCTTACTATTTCATCTTCTAGATTTTGTTTTCTAACTTCATACCGTGTAATTTTTTCAATTTGTTCAGTAAGTTTAGTAGGGTCAGTATTATAAATATAATTTTCTAATATTTTGATCTTAGAATTAGAAATAGCTTCCTCAATTTCATTTTTAAAACTCATATCTGGAGTTAAAAAAATAGTTTTTTCAATTTTATTTAATTTTATAAACTTATTTATTGCATTCAACTGAGACGTTGCATTTATTCCTGCATTAATAATATTTTTTGAAAAATTATTATTTTTGTTCGTTAAGGCTAAAAAAGTTACTTCATTTAGTTTATTAAGATAAATTAAACTTTCGTTAAATACAGGGCCAATTATTATCTTTACTCCTGAGCTAGCTAGTTCTTTAGCAGCCTCTAAAGTTGTTTCGGAATTTGATTTTGTATCTCTAGGAATAATTTCAATTGATGGGTTGTCTATTTTATTAATAGCAAGTCTTACAGATTTAATTATAGATTCACCAATTTCAGAGTTTTCACCCGTTAAAGGGACAAGCAGGCCTATTTTAATTTTTTCGTTTGCTTTTACAATCCCCATATTCATTGAGAGGGTGAATGTTAAAAGCAATATAATTTTAATAATTTTTTTCATTTTAATGATATTATTATAACGTTTATAATTTAATGATTCTAGATACAGACAGCATAAATAATAAAATTAAATGTGGCCTTTACATAGTTTCTACACCGATTGGAAATTTAAGTGATATCACCTTAAGAGCTCTGGAGGTGCTTAAAAAATCAGATTATATACTTTGTGAAGATACACGCACTTCAAAAAATTTATTAGATCGTTATGAAATTAAGTCTAAGCTTATTTCAAATCATAAATTTAACGAAAAAAAAAATTTATCTAAGATTATTGAAATTTTGAAATCAGATTGTATTGTTTCTCTAATTTCTGATGCAGGAACACCTTCAGTTTCAGATCCAGGTGCAGTATTGATTAATGAGTGTTCAATCAATAAAATTAATATTTATCCAATACCAGGAGCTTCTGCAGTTTCATCAGCTGTATCAATAAGTGGTTTTAGTGAAAAATATTATTTCTATGGATTTTTTCCTGAAAAAAATAACAAACTGAAAGAAGATTTTGAAAAACTGAGAAACATAGAGGGTTGTATTGTTTTTTTTATATCACCAAGAAAATTCAATAGATCAGTTAAAGATATAAAAGAATACTTTCTGGACAGAAAAATTTTAATATGTAGGGAAATGACCAAGTTTTATGAAGAGTTTATTAGGACTGATGTCAATAAACTTGAAGTATTTAAATCTGACCCAAAAGGAGAATTGACAATTGTTATTTCCGAAAAAACAAAGGAAAGAAACTCTTCGATAATTTTAAAAGAATCTGATAAAAAAAATATTCGAAAAATGATTAAAAAACTAAGCATTAAAGATATTACAGATTTAATTAGTCAAAACTCTAATGTGCCAAAAAAAGAAATTTATAATTATTGTCTAAAATTAAAAAATGAAAAATAGAATTATTTTAATAAGCTTAATCTTTTTAATTTTTGCAGGATGTGTGGGCATAAGTTCGAAAGGTATATTTGGAACAGGTGTTAGTGTTGCACTTGACCCAAGATCTTTAGGTACTCAAATAGATGATTCTGTGATGCAAAAAAATCTAGCAGCAAGATTAATATTAAGAGAGAAAAATTATTTAATATCTATAAACACAAAGGTTTTAGATGGAAGAATTTTTTTAACTGGTAAAGTAGACGACCCGGAAGAAAAACTTCAAATTACCAAGTTAGCATGGGAGACTAAGGGAGTTAGATCGGTTAAAAATGACATTAAATTAAAAGAGGATTTTAACTTTCAACGATCAGCAAAAGATTTATTAATAACTTCTCAACTACGTGCAGCTTTAATTCTTAACAAAAAAATTAATTCAACGAATTACCAAATAGATACTTATAAGAAAAAAATATTTATTTATGGAATTTCTTTGACAGCGGAAGAAAAAAAAATAGTGATAAGTGAGGCAAAAGAGATACTTGATGTTGAAGATGTTATAGCAAGTATAATTTTGGTTGAAGATTTAAGAATTCAAAAGAATTAATTTTTTTTATAATCAATTACATCTGCGGAGTAAGCAGCAACAGAAGCTAAATTTATAATCTCAGAGGTAGATGATCTTAAAGGAGCTATTTCAATAGGTTGACCTAAGCCAATTAGAAGAGGCCCAATAACTTTTGTATCACCCAAGCTTTTCATCATTTTATATGAAATAGCAGCACTATGTTGTCCGGGCATTATTAAAATATTTGCATTTCCAACAATACTTGAGAAAGGATATAGTTCTTTGTATTCTTCATTTAATGCAACATCTGGCTGCATGTCCCCATCAAAATCAAAATCTACATTTTTATCCTTTAAAATTTCAACAGCTTTTTTTATATGCTTAGTTCTACTCGTTAGAGGCTGACCAAAAGTAGAGTGAGAAACAAAAGCAACTTTTGGAACAAAACCAAACATTTTAACCACTCTTGCAGATGAAATTGCGATCTCAGCAAGCTCTTCTGAACTTGGGTATTCATTTACACTTGTGTCCCCAACAAAAATTGTTTTTCCTTTTGCAACAACCATGTTTAATCCAAACATGATTTCACCTGGTCTAGCATCTATAACTTGTGTAACTTTATCAAAAGAGGCTCCAAATCTTCTAGTATTTCCAGTGACAGCACCATCTGCATCACCACAGGAAACCATACAAGACGCCCATATAACTCTATCATTTCTAACCAATCTATCACAGTCTCTTTCTAAAAGACCTTGCTCTCTTTGCATTTTTTCAAATAAAAAATTTACGTACTTTTTTCTTTTTTTTGTGTCTTCAGAATTAACTATTTCGATATCAAAGTTTTCATTGTAACCAATCTCTTTTATTCTTTCTTTAATTTTTTCTTTTTTACCAACTAAAATTGGAACCCCTAACTTTGAATTTTTAAATGCAATTGCAGCTTTAAGGGTATTTTTGTCTTCGCCGTCTGCAAAAACAATTCTTTTTTGATTTTTTTTAATATAAGAATTAATACCCTGCATAATTGTAAGGGATGGGTTAAGTCTTTGTTTTAGTTGCTCTTTATATATTTCAAAATCATCAATATTTTTCCTTGCAACTCCACTATCCATTGCAGCTTTTGCAACAGCAGCTGGTATTACACTAATTAATCTTGGGTCAAAAGTTGATGGAATTATATAGTCTTTTCCATAATGAGGCCTATCACCACCCATCGCAGCTACCACTTCATCAGGAACATCTTCTCTTGTAAGTTTTGCTATTGCATCTGCAGCAGCTACTTTCATTTCTTCATTAATAGTTTTTGCTCTAACATCAAGAGCTCCTCTAAACACATAAGGAAACCCTATTAAATTATTTACTTGATTGGGATAATCTGATCTTCCTGTTGCTATAATTGCATCATCTCTAACTTCCATTATTTCCTCAGGAGTTATTTCTGGATCTGGATTAGCACAAGCAAAAATTATGGGATTTTTTGCCATTTTTTTAACCATACTTTTTGAAAGAGCACCTTTTGCAGAAAGCCCCAAAAAAACATCAGCACCATTAATTGCTTCATCTAATGTTCTAAATTTTGTTTCATTAGCATGGGAGGATTTCCACTGGTTTAACCCTTCTCTTCCTCGATAGATAACCCCAGATCTATCAACCATAATAATATTTTTTTGAGGAACACCACTATTTTTAAATAAATTAGTACAAGCCATTGCTGACGCACCAGCACCATTTACAACAACTTTAATATCATTTATTGATTTGCCACTAATATTAAGAGCATTAATTAATGCCGCTGTTGTTATTATTGCTGTTCCATGTTGATCATCATGAAAAACAGGAATGTCTAAAATTTCTTTTAATTTGTCTTCAATAACAAAACAATCTGGAGCAGCTATATCTTCTAAATTAATACCACCAAAACTGCAGGCAAAGTTTTTGATACTATTAATAATTTCATTAGGGTCTTGAGAGTCAATTTCTAAGTCTATAGAATCTATGTCAGCAAATCTTTTAAATAAAACTGCTTTACCCTCCATTACAGGTTTAGATGCCAGGGCACCCAAATTACCCATTCCTAAAATAGCTGAGCCATTACTTATAACTGCAACTAAATTTCCTTTAGATGTATAATCATAGGCAGTTTCTGGATTATCAGCAATTGCCTGTACTGGTACAGCAACACCTGGAGAATAAGCTAGTGCCAAATCTCTTTTAGTAGTCATTGGTTTAGAAGAATTGATCTCAATTTTTCCAGGTTTATTCTTGCTGTGGAAATCTAAAGCTTCCTTGTCAGTATAATGGTCTGTTTTAGTTTTTTTCATTTATGTTAATTAGATATACAAATGGAACAAATTTAAGACTAATATGATTTATGAACTTAATTAAGTCAACAGGCACATTTAGTTTTTTTACAATAATAAGCAGATTATTGGGTTACCTAAGAGATATATTGATAGCTGTTTTTTTGGGTGCAGGCCCATTAGCAGATGCCTTTTTCGTGGCATTCAGGATACCAAACACATTTAGACGATTATTTTCAGAAGGAACATTTAATGCAGCGTTTGTGCCTAGTTATTCATCAGTATTAAATAATAAAAGAAAAGCACAAAAATTTGCAAATAATATTTTTACATTACTGACAATAGTGTTGTTTTTTTTAGTCCTTGTTATTGAGATAATGATGCCAATATTTGTCTTTTTGATAGCACCAGGTTTTGATGGTGATTATCAAAAAATGGAATTAGCTATAACTTTAACAAGAATTACTTTCCCTTTTTTAATATTTATTAGTTTGGCATCTTTTTTTTCTGCTATTTTAAATTCACATAATAAATTTGCCATAGCATCGGCTGCACCTATAATTTTGAATATTCTTTTAATTGGAGTATTAATCTTTGGAAAAATTTTAAATGATCAATTAGTATATTATCTGTCTTATGCCGTAACAATCTCAGGGATTTTACAGTTTATTTTCTTGTATTCTTTTGTAAAGAAATACTTTTCTCCTAAAATTAATTTGTCATTTAAAATTGATAATAAAATTAAACTTTTTTTCAAAAAATTACTTCCTAGTATTTTTTCTTCTGGCGTTACTCAGATAAATATTTTAGTAGGGACAATCATTGCATCTTTTCAAGCTAGCGCAGTATCTTATCTTTATTACGCAGATAGAATTTATCAAATAAATCTTGCTATTGCAGGAATTGCAATAGGAACAGTAATACTTCCTCAACTTTCCAAACATGTTCAGAGTAATAAAAAAGAAAAAATAAACTCAATTCAAAATAAAGCACTAGAGTTAAGTTTGTTTTTAAGTATTCCAGCATCACTAGCATTACTTATTGCGTCTGAAGAAATTATATCCTCTTTATTTGGGTATGGTTCTTTCAATGAATTAAGCGTTATAAATTCTGCAAAAGCTTTATTCTACTTTGCAATTGGATTACCTGCATTTTCTCTTATTAAAGTTTTTTCAGCTTTTTTTTTCGCACGACATAATACAAAGGTTCCTTTTTATATTTCTTTAACTTCTGTTTTGTTGAATGTGTTTATTAGTGTAGTTTTTTTTAAGGAAATTGGGTTCATAATTATACCAATAGCAACCACTATATCATCCTGGTTTAACGCCGTTTTATTATTCATTTTTTTAAAAACAAAAAATTTATTCAGTTTTAATTTAGTATTTTTAAATAGCTTTATTAAGATTTTATTAGCTTCAGTGTTAATGGGAATATTCTTTAATTATGTAATTCATTTTTTTAATGACAAGTTGCTTTATGAAGCAAGCTTTAAAGCTATTTATTTAATTGGTGCGGTTGTATTAGGATTAATATTTTATATTGTGATTGCAATTTTAATCAAGGCTTTTAAAAGAAGTGATATTAATTTAAACTACTAGTCATGGGTAAAAAAATTTTTTCAGGAGTCCAACCAACAGGAAACCTTCATCTAGGAAACTATCTTGGTGCAATTAAGAACTTTGTAGAGCTCCAAAATGAAAAAAAAAATGAATGCATTTTTTGTGTTGTAGATCTTCATGCAATAACAGTTAAGCAAGATCCAAAAGAATTAAAAAAAAATATCAGAGAAACTGTGGCTACATTTATTGCATGTGGAATTGATCCGGCACAAAGCACAATCTTTAACCAATCAATGGTTTCAGCACACTCAGAAGCTGCGTGGATTTTAAGTTGTGTGTCAAGAATGGGTTGGCTTAATAGGATGACACAATTTAAAGAAAAAGCTGGAAAAGACAAAGAAAAAGCTAGTATTGGTCTTTATTCATACCCAGTCTTGATGGCTGCAGACATTTTGCTTTATGATGCAACTCATGTACCAGTTGGAAATGATCAAAAACAACATCTAGAACTTTGTAGAGACATTGCTCAAAAATTTAATAACGATTTTGATGTAACAGATTTTTTGAAAGTGCCAGAGCCATTAATCCAAAAACAATTTTCTAGAATAATGAGCCTTAAAGATGGAATAAAAAAAATGAGTAAGTCAGATCCATCAGATTTAAGTAGAATTAACCTTACAGATAATAAAGATCAAATAATAAATAAAATAAAAAAGGCTAAAACAGATCCATTACCTTTGCCAGAAGCAATAAATAATCTAGCAGAAAGACCAGAAGCAGAAAATTTATTAGGAATTTATTCAAGTTTAAAAAATCAAAATTTAGAAAAATCTATAACTGAATTTAATGGAAAAAACTTTTCTGAATTTAAAGAAAAATTATCAGAAGTTTTAATTGAAAAAATTGAACCAATTTCAAAAGAAATTAAAAAGTTATTAGAGGATCAAAAGTTCTTAGATTTAGTTTTATTAGAAGGATCTAATAAAGCGGACAAAATTGCCTCAAGAAAGATCAAAGAAATGAAAGAATTAGTGGGTTTTTAATCCAATATATTCATTAATTGGTTTAAATTTAGACATTTACCTCTATATATAAATACATGTTTGTTCAAACCGAAATAACACCAAATCCTAATTCACTTAAGTTTTTGCCTGGAAAAGTCGTTTCTAATAATGGGTCATTTGAAGTAACAAAAAAAGAAGAAACTGATAATGAATTAGTAAGAAATGTTTTATCGATTAATGGAGTAACAGGAGTATTTTTAGGAAAAGATTTTATATCTATAAATAAAAATGAAGAAGTAAATTGGGAAGATATAAAACATATAGCTATTTCACTGATTAATGATTTTTATTCTACAGGAAAAGAATTTGTAATTGCTAATGAGTTGCTTGGAAAAAAAAAAAAAGAACATTCTGAAATTGAAAAAAAAATTATAAGTATTTTAGAGTCAAAGATTAGACCTGCTGTAGCAAAAGATGGAGGTGATATTAAGTTTAAAGAATTTAAAGATGGAATTGTTAAAGTAGAATTACAAGGAAGCTGTTCTGGATGCCCAAGCTCAACAATGACACTTAAACAAGGTGTGCAAAATCTTTTGTGCCACTATCTA
>CAJQTH010000020.1 GCA_905618905.1 uncultured Candidatus Pelagibacter sp.
TCATAGTAACTCTCTTTCTACTATTTAAAATTTTAGGATTAAAATTTTCCTCTTTTATTTCTAGTAAAATTACATCTTTTTTTGGGCCTTTTTTTAGATCCAAAAAACTCATAAGATCAAATATACAAAAAGCACTTCCAAATATAAATAAAAGTGAAATTGAAATGATTTCGATGAGAATGTGGGAAAACTATGGAAAAATTCTTGCTGAGTACGTTTTTATAAAAGATTTTAGGGGACCAAAATTTAACAATAAAATAAAAGTCAATGGTCAAGATATTTTAGAAAAAATTAGAAAAGATAATGAGTCTGTAATATTTGTTTCTGGTCACTTTAACAACTTTGAGTTAATGGCCTTACACATCGAAAAATCCAATATTAATTTGGCTACAATTTATAGGCCTCTCAATAATAAATTTCTAAATTTTATAATGGAAAGAATTAGAAAAAAATATATTTGTAAGAATCAAATAAAAAAAGGAATTTCAGGTACTAAGAAATTACTTACATTTTTTAAAAAAAAAACCTCTATAGCATTAATGATTGACCAGAGAGTTTCTCAAGGAATTAAGTCTAAATTTTTTAATGATGAATGTTTTACAACAACTATCCCTGCTCAATTTGTCAAAAAATTTAAATGCAAAGTGGTTCCTATCTATATTGAAAGAAAGCATGATACAAATTTTGAACTTACTATTCATAATCCAATCGAATATTCAAATGATGAAACAATCGAATCAATCACTTTAAGTTTAAATAATTTACTTGAAAAAATGGTTATGAAAAATCCCGATCAATGGATTTGGTCTCATAATCGTTGGAAATAAGTAAACAAAGTTTTATTCATTCTCTCTTTTAACTGAGGCTTCTTTGTATGAATAATAAGGCTCTTGCAAATCAACGTTCCAGTAATTGAGAAGATTTAAGTCAATTTCTTTACCCGATATAGCACAAATTACATAGTCGCCTTCTTCAATGACTTCAAAATTATTTGGTAAATATTTTATTTTGGCTAATTTTTTATTCATTTTTAGTTTATATATTAATATATGAATGTTGGTATAATTGGAAGTGGTGGAAGAGAGCATGCACTATGTAAATCTATTAAGAAATCCTCTAAAGTAAAAAAAATATATTGTTTTCCAGGAAATGCAGGTACCTCTGAGCATGCAGAAAATATTCAAATGGATATTTCTGATTTTAATAGAATTAAAGAATTTTCTCTTTCTAACAAAATTAATCTAATTATAGTTGGGCCTGAAAAGCCATTAGTTGATGGAATAGTTGATTTTTTCAAGGATACTAAAATAAGTATTTTTGGTCCTGATAAAATTTCATCTCAACTTGAGGGTTCAAAAATATTTACTAAAAAAATTTGTGAATCATATGAAATTCCAACTGCTAAATTTGGAGTATTTGAAAACTCTAGTGAAGCGATTGCATTTTTAGATAAGACACCGTTTCCACTTGTAATTAAGGCTGACGGACTTGCGTCTGGCAAAGGTGTTTATATTTGTGAAAATAAAGATGAGGGAAATATTGCTATAAAAGAAATTTTTAATGGAAAATTTGGTATAGCTAAAAATGTTTTAATTGAGGAATTTCTTGTAGGGGAAGAAATGAGTTATTTTATAATTAGCGATGGTAAAGAAATTAAAAATTTTGAAACAGCCCAAGATCATAAAAGAGTCTTAGAGAATGATAAAGGGAGCAATACAGGGGGTATGGGTGCTTATTCTCCTTCACGATTAATAAATAAAAAACTTGAACAGAAAATATTAACAAAAATAATAAAACCAACAATTAAAGCGCTAGAAGAAATGGGTTCTAATTATAGAGGTTTTTTATATGCTGGACTAATGATAGTAAATGAAGAGCCATTTTTAATAGAATATAATGTAAGAATGGGAGATCCAGAGTGCCAAACTATTTTACCAAAATTAAAAACAGATTTATTAGAAATTATAGAGGCATGCTGTAACGGAAATTTAAAAAATTTAAAAATAGAATGGTTTGACCAAAAAAGTTTATGCGTAGTGCTTTGCGCAAAAGGTTATCCCGATGAATATAATAAAGATATATTAATTGAAAATTTAGACAAACTTAATTTAGATGAAGGTGATTTTGTTTATCACGCCGGAACTAAAAAGAATGATAATAAAATATATTCAAATGGAGGCAGAGTTATTAACTTTGTAAGCTTATCTTCTAGTTTTAAGGAGAGTAGAAGTAAAATATTTAATCATATTGATATGCTTAATTGGAGTGGTGGATTTTTTAGAAAAGATATTGGGCACAAGGTGATTAATGAATGAGAATTATTTCAGGTGACCTCAAAGGTAAAAAAATTCTTCTCCCTTCAGACAAGTTAACAAGACCCCTTAAAGACTTAACTAAAGAATCAATTTTTAACATAATTAACCATTCAAAGTTACTCGATGTAAAAGTTGAGAAAGCTAACGTGCTTGATTTATTTTCTGGTGTCGGTTCATTTGGTCTTGAATGTCTATCTAGAGGGGCTCTATTTGTTACATTTATAGAAAACTACAAAGAAGCATTAACTATTCTCAAAAAAAATATAAGCAATATGAACCAACAAAATTTCTCACAAATCATAGAAGGGGATATTTTCTTAGAAAATACAGTTAAATTATTGAATAGTAGATTTGATATTATTTTTATGGATCCTCCCTATAAAGAAAAAAAAGTATTAAATATCTTAAATACAATCATTAAATTAAATTTATTAAAAGAAAATGGTGTTATAATAATCCATAGACACAGAAAAGAAGAAGATATATTTCCTGAAAAATTTAAAACAATAATAAAAAAAAATTATGGAATTTCAAAAATTATTTTTGGCAATAATTTAGCTTAATATTTTTTTTGTTTCTTTCTTAATCAATTCAACTGAAGGCTGGTCAAAAGGATTAACATTTAAAGCTCTTCCTAATAAAATAGTTTCCAAGATAAAAAAACAGAAGAGTTCACCTAGTGATTTTTCATCTCGCTTTAAAACACTAAAGCTTCTAAAGGGAATTTTTTTTGATATAAAAACTTTTTCAGTAGCAAGCATTTGGGATTGTTTAATTTTTTGTATTGATTGATTTTTTAAATATTTATGACTTGATGAAATATTATTATTTTGCATTTTTATGTCTCTATTATCTAGAGTGTTAAAGAATGTATAAAAACTTTTCTTTGGACCATCTAAATAGAGTTGCATCAAACTGTGATTGTCTTTTGGCATTGATGATATAAATGGCAGAAGTCCTTTTGATTTTTTACCTAGACTTTCAGCTATCAACTGTTGATACCATTTAAATAAGTTTTCTGATTGCTCATCATAGTTCAAAATTATAGATGCAAGCTTACCACTATTAATAAAATTTAAAGTTACCGCTACATTATCCACAAGATTATTTACAAAATTTTTATTTTTAATAAGGTTATTAAATTGTTTAAATTTATTTTCATTTAAATTCATCAATTCTGCAGGCAGCATTCCTACTTCAGATAATACAGAATATCTTCCACCTACATAATTCTTGTGTTCAAAAATTTCAGCTTTAAGTTGACTGGCTAGATTAGTTAGATAACTCTCTTTATTTTCTGTAATTATAATATTTTGGTCTTTTTTTTTAATTAATGTATTTGAATTTACTATTGTTTCTAGAGTGTTTCCAGATTTAGATATAATCAAATTTAAATTAATATTTTTATTTTGAAAATAATCTTCACTATTATTTAAATTATTTACAAACTTAAAATTTTTTTTAATTTTTTTTTTTAAAAAATCATGAATTGCTTCTGATCCAAGTGCAGATCCTCCCATAGCAATTATTCTTATATTGAAAAATTTCCTATATTTGAAAATTATTTTTTTAGAGTAGCTGTATTTATAATTTGGTTTTAGTGTTTCAAATAATAAAGGTTGGTCTTTTAATAAATTTTCAAAAAGTTTTTTAACTTTTTTAACTTTTTTAAAATTTTTAAAATTTTTAAAATTTTTAAAATTAATATTCTTAGTGAGCATTAATTGTTTTTAATATTTTTTAATACGAAATCCTCTGCTTTTTTATTTGTTGTAATTGTATCACTAGCAGTTTCATTTTTAATGTTTAGCATTTTTTCGATATCAGTCTCTTGCTCTGACAGTATAATATTTTCATCGTCATCTTTATCTTTATCTTTTGGTTGAGGTAACTCTAAAAATTGAGGGGGTAAAACTAGTGGACTTTTTTTTTGCACTAAAAATTCATCACTATTGTCAGATTTATTTCCACTAAGCCCATCTTTAATTGACTGACAAGAAAGTCCTGTTAACGCTATTACTAAAATTAAAATTATATTATTTATTTTCATTTACTAAATATTTATCAAAAATTAATTCCACCAAAATAAGGCAAATCACTCCAAAAGAAATGAAAATATCTGCTACATTAAAGATAAACCAGTGAAAATTATTTACATGTAAATCAATGAAATCTGGTACAGCAGTATAATACAACCTGTCAAATAAGTTGCCTATAGCGCCAGCAAAAATAAAAGAGAGAAAATAAACCCTTATATCCTTTGTTTTTATAATCATGAACAAAACAGCCAAGGAAATCATCGCAATAATTCCTGTAATTAAATTGTATACTTCCTTTTGCTCAAAATTCAGTAATCCAAATGCAATTCCCTTATTCCAAACTAAATATATGTTTAAAAATGATGTTACAAAAATATCAACATGATTGTGTATTTCCACTAAACTTAATACGTATAACTTTGTAAGTCTATCCAGTAAAACAATAGCAACAATTACTAAGCTACAGAAAATTATTTTTTTTTTTTCCTTAATTTGCATTACTTTCTAATTTGGATGTCTTGCACATCCATCTTTGTTAATTTTCCAACAAACAGGGCATTTTTCTCCCTCGGCTTTTTTTGTTTGTGCTGAAGTTTCATTGCTCGTAGTTTCAATAATTTCTGCTGCAGATGTTATGCAAAGCTCAGCCATATCAATATTTTTTATTAATTCTATTAAATTTTTATTTAAACTTATTATAAGATTTGCTTCTAGACTTGAGCCTATTTCTTTACTTGCTCTTTTTACTTCGATACTAACATTGCAAATATCTCTTATCTTTTTTAACTCTTTCCATTTTTTATTTAATTGTTCATTTTGAAATGATTTTGGAAATTCCATAAATTCTTCTAAATGAATACTTTTATTATTTTTATTTATTAAAGTAAAAATTTCCTCTGTTGTAAATGACAATATTGGTGCAAACCATTTGATAAGAGATTCAAGAATTATATTTAAGACAACAATACAATTTTTTCTTCTCTCTGCGCTTTTACTATCACAGTATAAAGCATCTTTTCTAATATCAAAATAAAACGCAGATAGGTCTACGGTGCAAAAGTTTAACAGTTCCTTATAAAGATTATGAAAATCATATAATTTAAAATAGTTTTTAAAATTTTTATTTAATTCAAAAACTCTATGAAGCATATATTGCTCTAACTCTGGTAATTGATTTAAATCCAGCTTTTTTGTATCTACTTTTTTAAAATCATCATTTAAATTTCCTAGTAAATATCTAAATGTATTTCTAATTTTTCTATAAGAGTCCGCATGTTGTTCTAAAATAGAATAATCAATTCTTAAATCCTCAGCATAATTAGATGATGCAACCCATATTCTTAAAATATCTGCACCATATTTTTTTAAAATATCCTCAGGTGCAATTACATTTCCTAAAGATTTAGACATTTTAAGTCCTTTTCCATCTACAACAAACCCATGTGATAATATTGATTCGTAAGGCGCTCTACCTCTAGTTCCACAAGATTCTAACAGTGACGAATGAAACCAACCTCTATGCTGATCAGAGCCTTCTAAATACATTGATGCTGGCCATTGAAGATCTTCTCTTTTTTCCAAAACAAATGCATGTGTGCACCCACTATCAAACCAAACTTCAACAATATCACTTATTTTTTCATAATCTTCTGCTTTATATTTGTCCCCTAAAAATCTTTGAGGATTATCAGAAAACCAACAATCAGAACCTTCTTTTTCATAAATGCTCGCAATATTTTCATTTACATTATCATCTACTAAAATTTCTTTAGTAGATTTATGAACAAATATTGGAAGTGGAACACCCCAAACCCTTTGTCTTGAAACACACCAATCTGGCCTTGTTTCAATCATTGCTTTGATTCTTTCTCTACCTTTGTCTGGATAAAATGTAGTGTCATCAAGAGCTTTTAACGCTTTTTTTCTCAAACCATGACTTTCCATTGAAATAAACCATTGCGGAGTTGCTCTATGAACAAGAGGTGCTTTTGATCTCCATGAATGCGGATATGAATGAACTAGCTCTCCATTAGATAATAACTTTTTTTGTTCTTTTAATTTTTCAATAATAATTGGATTAGCTTTAAAAATATGAGTTCCCTCAAATAAAGGAAGATTTTTAGTGTATTTACCATCACCATCTACAGTCTCTATAGCTTTTATCCCATGCTTTAAACAAAGATTAAAATCATCAGGACCATGACTAGGTGCACAATGAACAATACCTGTTCCCTGTTCTGTTGTAACAAATCTTGCTTCAAGCATTGGAATATCATAATCATAACCAAGCTCTAAAAAGGGATGACTACAAATTGTATCTTTAAAATCTTTACCCTTAAATTTTTTTATTTCTTTGTAACTTTTGATTTCGCAATCTTTGATAACAGACTCTAGTAGAGCTTCTGCTACTACTATTCTTTTATTCTTAAAATCTCCTTCATCATTTAATTCAATTATTAAATAATCTAAAGCCTCATTATAAGCTAATGCTTTATTTGCAGGTATAGTCCATGGAGTAGTTGTCCATATAATAACTTCTGTATTTTCTAATTCTTTTATATCTGTTTTTTTAACTGGGAAGGCTGTATAAATTGTATCTGATTTATGATCTTGGTACTCAACTTCAGCATCTGCTAAAGCTGTTTTTTCTACGGTTGACCAAAGAACAGGTTTAAAACCTCTATAAAGACTTCCTTCTTTTAAAAATTTTCCTAACTCTCTAACGATTTGGGCTTCTGCTTCAAAGCTCATTGTTGCATAATGATTATCCCAATCTCCAACAACACCTAATCTTTTAAATTGTGTTTTATGAACTTCAATCCATTTTTGAGCAAACTCTCTGCACTCTTTTCTAAATTCTGTTATTGGAACTTCATTTTTATTTTTTTTATTTTTTTTATATTGCTCTTCGATTTTCCACTCAATGGGTAGACCGTGACAATCCCATCCTGGAACATATACAGAATCTTTACCATCCATCTGATGGAATTTTACTATTATGTCTTTCAAAATCTTATTCAAGGCTGTACCCATATGAATATTTCCATTCGCATATGGTGGACCATCATGAAGTATAAACTTCTCTTTACCTTTATTAGATTTTCTCAGCTCTTTATAAAGATCAATTTTTTTCCAATATTCTAAAATTTCAGGTTCTTTATTCTGTAAATTTGCCTTCATGGAGAAAGCTGTTTTAGGTAAATTTATATTTTCTTTACTCATATTAACTTTTTTTAGCAACTTTTAAGTCACTTTGAATTTGTTTTTTTAATTGATCAACGTTTTTGAATTTTTTTTCTTTTCTTATAAACTTTATGAACTCTACTGATAAATACTTATTATAAAGATTTCCAGAAAAATTAAAAATATACACTTCTAATAAAATTTTTTTTTGATTAAAAGTTGGTCTATAACCAAGATTAGCAATCGCTTTTAGTGATTTATTGGAGTTTTTTTGTTTTACTTTAACAGCATAAACACCAGGCATCGCAATCACATAATCCTTAATATCAATATTACAGGTTGGAAAACCAATTTTTTTCCCTTGCTGCCTTCCCTTTTGAACAATTCCTTCAATTGACCAATTTCGACTTAATAACTTATTGGTTTTTTTTAATTGTCCTTTTTCTAGAAGAGAGCGAATATATGTTGAGGAGATAACTTTTTTATTTAAGATTAGTGGCTGCGGTTTTACTATTTTGTAATGATATTTTTTTTCATTTTTTATTAATTGTCTAACATCTCCCTCTCTTTTATTGCCGAATCTAAAATTATTACTAACAAATATATATTGGGCTTCTAATTTTTTTGATAAAATTTCTTTAATAAAAAAATCAGACTTAATTGCAGAAAATTTTTTATCAAATTTTTTAGTGATTATAAAGTCAACGCCTAAATCATCTAAAATTATATTTTTCTGTTTTACATTTGAAATTCTAAAGTTTTTAAAGTTTTTATTAAAAAACATTTTAGGCATTGGCTCAAAAGTTAAAACACCAATCTTTAAATTAAATTTTTTTTTATAAGTATTTGCTAACCTAAATAATCTTTGATGACCTAAATGAACTCCATCAAAATTTCCAATCAAGATAATTGATTTTTTATGATTTTTTGAAATATTAAAGTCTTTATACAGCTTCATATTCTACCACTTTAATTCTGCTTGAATAAAGTTTACAACAACTTCATATTTCTTTGAAATTACATCTATACCTTCTTTTTTAATTTCATCTCTATGAATACCATTTGATATAATTAAAGAATTATAATTTAAAAGATTGGCTCCTTTAATATCTGTATTTAAATTATCACCAATAGACAAAACTCTTTTCCCCTTGTTGTTAATTGCTTGATTATAAACCTCAGGAAATGGTTTTCCAAAATAAATGACCTCTCCCTCCATTTTTTCAAAAACAAGAGCTACAGACCCTGCACACAATTCTCTTTTTTCACCTCTATCAACAATTAAATCTGGGTTAGTGCATATCATTTTCTTATTAATATGATCTTTGAATAATTCTTTGTAATAATTTAAATCTTCCCCTTGTTCTTCAAATAAACCTGTGCAGAGTAAATATGAACTTTCTTTAATGTCATTAGTCTTATTTTTTTTTAAATCTAAAAATAAATCAAAATCTCTTGGTGGCCCTATGTGATAAAATTTTTCTTCCAGAGAATTTTTTCTTAAGTAATTCAGCGCTGCTTCTCCTGAGGAATAAACTTTTTTCCTAATTTCTTTATTCATTCCCATTTTTTCTAAAAAATTATTTACTACTTTATTAGGTCTTGGCGCATTAGTTAATAGAACGTAGTCTTTGTTTGCTTTGGCGATTTCTTCTAAAACTTCAATTGCGTTTTTATGAAGAGTTATCCCATTATGAACAACACCCCATAAATCGATATAAAAAATATCATAATCCTCTACAATCGATCTTAATCCACCGTTATCTAAATTCTTAGTCATTATGGGAGGTATAACTTATAAAAAACACAATTTCTCTCGTTTTTTACCTTACATATTTTTTTTAACATCTCTTGAAATAGCTAGCCTAATAGCTATATGAGTCGCATAATAAAAGGAGAATTTATGAAATTTAAACCGTTACACGATAGAGTTTTAATAGAAGTTTTAAACAGTAGTGAAAAAACTGCTGGAGGAATAATTATCCCTGATACAGCCCAAGAAAAACCTCAAGAAGGTAAAGTAATTGCTGTTGGTGGTGGAGCAAAAACTGAAGATGGAAAACTAATTCCAATGGATGTGAAAGTTGGAGATAAAGTTCTTTTTGGCAAATGGTCGGGAACTGAAATCAAAATAGACAGCAAAGAATACAGCATAATGAAAGAGTCTGACATTATGGGTATTTCGAGCAAATAATTTAATTTAAAGGAGAAAATAAAATGGCAAAAATTGTAAAATTCGACTCTGAAGCAAGATCGGCAATGATAAGAGGTGTTGATATTCTTGCAAACACAGTAAAAGTTACTCTTGGACCAAAAGGTAGAAATGTTGTTATTGACAAATCATATGGTGCACCAAGAATTACTAAAGATGGTGTTACTGTTGCTAAGGAAATTGATCTTGAAGATAAATTTGAAAACATGGGTGCTCAAATGGTTAAGGAAGTTGCTAGCAAAACAAATGAAGAAGCTGGTGATGGAACAACTACAGCAACTATTTTAGCACAAGCAATTGTTAAAGAAGGTGTAAAATATGTAACAGCTGGTATGAACCCTATGGATGTTAAAAGAGGAATTGATGCAGCAGTAGATCATGTTAAAGCAAGTTTAATTGCTTCAGCAAAAAAAGTTAAAGATACTGATGAGATTGCTCAAGTAGGAACTATTTCAGCTAATGGTGATAAAGAAATTGGCAACATGATTGCAAAAGCTATGCAAAAAGTTGGTAACGAAGGTGTTATTACTGTTGAAGAAGCTAAGGGAGTAGAAACTGAGTTAGATGTTGTTGAAGGTATGCAGTTTGATAGAGGTTATTTATCACCATACTTTATCACTAACGCTGATAAAATGACTACTGAGTTAGAAAACCCTTTCATCTTATTACATGAAAAAAAATTAACTAACTTGCAACCAATGGTTCCACTTTTAGAAGCTGTTGTACAGGCTGGTAGACCACTAATGATTATTTCTGAAGATGTTGAGGGTGAAGCTCTTGCAACTCTTGTTGTAAATAAACTTAGAGGTGGTTTAAAAGTTGTTGCAGTAAAAGCACCTGGTTTTGGTGATAGAAGAAAATCAATGCTTGATGATATTGCAATTTTAACTGGTGGTCAGGTTATTTCTGAAGATATTGGAGTTAAACTTGAAAATGTTAAACTTACGGATCTTGGATCTTGTAAGAGAGTTAAAGTTGATAAAGATAATAGTACAATTATTAGCGGTGGTGGTAAAAAATCTGAAATTGAAGCTAGATGTGCTCAAATCAAACAACAAGTAGGTGAAACAACTTCTGATTATGACAGAGAAAAACTTCAAGAAAGATTAGCAAAACTTGCTGGTGGAGTTGCTGTAATCAAAGTTGGTGGTGCAACTGAAGTGGAAGTTAAAGAAAGAAAAGATAGAGTTGAAGATGCTCTTAACGCAACTAGAGCTGCTGCTGAAGAAGGAATAGTAGTTGGTGGTGGTTGTGCTCTTTTATACGCTTCACAAAGTCTAGCTACACTTAAAGTTAAAGGAGATGATCAAAAAGCTGGAGTTACATTGGTGGCTAAAGCTTTACAAGCTCCTATTAGACAAATAACTTTAAATGCTGGAGTTGATGGTTCAGTTGTAGTTGGAAAACTACTGGAACAAAATAAAAAGAACCAAGGTTACGATGCTCAGAATGAAGAGTACGTTGACATGTTTACAAAAGGTATCATCGATCCTGTTAAAGTTGTAAGAACAGCTTTACAAGATGCTGCTTCAATTGCTGGATTGCTTGTAACTACTGAAGCTATGATTGCTGATAAGCCAGATGAAAAAGATGCTGGTGGTGCTGGTGGAATGCCTGGTGGAATGCCTGGTGGAATGGGCGGCATGGGCGGCATGGGCGGCATGGGAATGTAATCCCGACTATCTAGACTTAAAAATTATAAAAACCCCCGCTGTTAAACACTTCGGGGGTTTTTTTTATCTCGGTTACAATGTAGTAACAATGTAAATTCAATGTAAATTCAATGTAGTGATCTTCGCTGTTTTCGTCTAGATTTACAGAAGAAAAAATTAATTTTCATAAGTTTTTATATAAAATCTCATAAAATCTTCACTCATTAAAGAAGATCCTTCAATTGTTAGATGTGAGTTATCTCTATGGGTTATTATATTTGTTTTTTTGTCAAAAACCTTACAAATTCTACTTGGACAAATTAAATTATATGGATCAAAATAATCAAAATTTGGATTATTATTTATTAATTTTTTTATTTTTAAATTTAAAGATTTAAGATTTCTTTTATTTAAATCATCAAAAGTATCATATTCACAATTTATATTTTTAATAAAGCATTTTAAAGGTTCAATATTTGAATTTACATATGGAACTGTTCCCAATATTAAAATTTTAATTTTTTTATTAAGTTTTTTTTGAATTTCAATCAATTTATATAGAGATTTTTCATCCGATATATTTGTAGCGTACACAACTTCATTATAATTTTTTTGTAAGTTATTAATTAAATCATAATTAAAACTGGCATTTCCAAAAAGATTTGCTTTATGATTATAATAAATGAAGTCATTTATATTAATTTCATTAAACATAGGAATAAAATTTGCTGTATGACTATTGCCCTCAATGTAGAAAATTCTATTATTCGTTATACCTTTTTTTAAACAATTTATTCTTAGATTGTATGAATTTAATTTCTTAATCTCTGAGGATTCAGTACAAAAACGATAAATTTCATTTCCATTAATATTAATTTTATAAAATACAACTCTATCTGTATAATTAATCTTATTTTCTAAATAGTTTAAATTATATATTAGATTTTTAAATTTATATTTTATTGGACTATTATAACTATCCTTAAAAGCAAAAATATTTATTATCAAAATTATAGATAATACAATTGTACCAAAAATTATATTTCTAAAATTAAAACGAATATTAAATTTTGAATATCTAAACTTATTTTCAATAATCCAAAAAGAAAGAAAAGATAATGATATAATTATTAAAAATAATAATGGTATTCTAAATAAAGATTGTAAAAAATATAAATCATAAAAATAAATAACTGGTAAATGCCACAGATAAAATGAGTAAGAAACATTACCTAAAAAAAGCATAGGTTTGTTTTCAATTATATAATTTGATAATTTATTTTCATTTTTCTTGTAAAATAAAATAAATATAGATGTTAAAATACAAGTTATAAGAATTGTATTTGGTAGATTAATATTTTTTGGGATTAATATAAAAAAAAATAATACCAATAACGCTGATAAAGATAGGTGGTTATTTTTAATTTTAATTTTTTTGGTTAAAAAAAAAGTCAATGTTCCAATTAAAAATTCCCAAAATCTAAATAAAGGTGAATAAAATATTAATTTTATATTTTCTACAAAAATATTTGAAAAAACTATCCCAATAAAAACCAATAAAGATAATATTAAAATACTTTTTATATATTTTTCATATTTTAATATAAAAAATAATAGTAATGGAAAAATAATATAAAACTGTTCCTCAACCCCTAATGACCAAGTGTGAGCAAATGGATCATCAAATACTGTATCAAAATAATCTTTTTTTAAAAAAAGATAATAAAAATTTGAAACTCCGAATAATGAAAAAAAATAAACCTTTAGATTGTTTAAAAATAAATCTAATGGTTGAAGAAAAATTATAAGAAAAAGGGAAATAGTAAGAATAAAAAATAATACAGGATAAATTCTTTTAAATCTTCTTGTATAAAAATTATAAAAATCAAATTTTTTTGTTTTTTCTATTTCTTTAGAAATAATTGAAGTAATAACAAAACCCGAAATTACAAAAAAAATGTCTACTCCTAAAAAACCATAATCAAAATAACTTAAATTTAGGTGGTAAAAAAAAACTATTATTACCGAAATACCTCTTAAAAATTGAATATGATTTAAGACTTTTTGATTATTTTTTTTGGTAATTTTCATTACATATAATTATCTAAATTTTTATACACAATAAACTCTAAATATCAGCAATACTATTTTGTAGTTCTACATTACAGATATTGTGTCTAATAACCTTATCATTTGGTGGAACGGTACTTTCTCTTTTTAAGGAATTAAAAACCCAAGATTGAGGAAATTTCTAACGCAGTTTGATAGAGTAGGTAAGCAAAAAGAAGAGGAATAAAGATAGAGTACGTAAGCATTATAACACTACATTGAATATCAATTATTCAATGTAGTAATCTTCTGAAAGTTGGACGAGTTTGAGGTTAGATTTCTCGTAGTTACAATGTAGTGATTTAAAAATTGGTATTTTTTTAAACTTTTCATTTGAGGAATGCAAATTTAATATAAGGACTAATGCGGACGTAACGCAGGTGAAATGGTTGACAAGATTACTATTGAGTATAATAGCAGTCATCAAGCAGCTATTCCAAAAGAACTAATTGAAATCATATCAGGAGCGGAAAGTTTATAATTATGAGCAAAGGAAAAATCACACAGATCATTGGAGCAGTAGTAGACGTAAAATTTGATGGAGAATTACCAGAAATTTTATCAGCATTAGAATGTAAAAATGGAGACAACAGATTAGTTTTAGAAGTTGCTCAGCACCTTGGTGAATCAAGTGTTAGAACAATTGCAATGGATGCTACGACGTAATTTAAAAATTTATGAATAACTTTAATAAAGAAATAGTTGAAATATCAAAAAATCCATTTCGAATATTTAGCATAAATAACTTTTTTGATTATAATTTTTATTTAGATATTAGAAAACTTTTTGATAAATTAGGTCCTAAAGAACTTAGTTTGACAAAAAATTTTGGAAAAACTTTTATTACTTCAGATGAGGCTAATTTTGATAATGATAAAGAAAATCAAATATTTTCCAAGTTAAATAAAATTATATTTAGTGATGAATTTTTTTATTTTTTTGTTAAAAATTCTTACATTAAAAATGTTATGTCACAGAGTAGTATTTTGAGAAAAATAAAATATTCAAGGTATCCAATTTTACAAAATAGCAAAGTTTCATTATTAGATTTTTTATTTTCTAAAATTAGTGTTTCATACAATTTTAGCTATATAAAAAATAATGGTGGGATTGTCCCACACGTTGATTCACAGAGAAAATACCTATCTTTATTACTTTACTTCCCTGATGATATTGAAAAAGAAACTGAATATGGATCATCATTTTGGTCGTCTAAAAGTCCAAATTTTTCTAATACTCACATTTCGGATGTAGCTAAAATAAATGAATTTAAAAATAATAGTAAAGTATTGTTTAAAGCACCATTTGTTTCTAACTGTTTATATGGCTTCAACAGAAATGATTTTTCGTGGCACACTGTTGAACCTATAGATGTTAATCCTAATTATGTAAGAAAATCATTAAACATAAATTTAATATACCAAAATTAATTATTATGTAATTCCACTCTTTTTAAAAAAGAATTCAAAGGCCATCTTTTTAGATGGCCTTCTTTTTATTAAGCTGTTATAAGTTTAAGATATGTCAAAAAGATACAGTGGAAAATCATTCAAAGATTCAAGCACTGCAAAAAAACCAAAATTAAGCCTAAAAGAAAAAAGAAAAAATAAAAAAGAGAAATCTAAAAAATCTTAGACTTTAGCTCTTTTTTGACTATGTTTTTTGAAGGTGAAGCTTTTAGGTCTATCACTTCTACTTTTGAACTTCTTCTTTCCATCAAAACTAGAGCTTTTTTTTTCTCCACTAATGGATGAACTTTCAGATATTTTTTTTCCAAAGTATTTTGGATTATTTGTGAATCCTGTAGGTTTCGAGTTATCTTTTTTTGTAAAACTAGATTTTCCTTTGTAACCAAAACTTTTTTTCTCTCCATCTCTTGATGATGAACTTGATCTTCCATAACTAGATGATTTTGACTTGTCCCCAAAACTAGATTTTCCTTTGTAACCAAAACTTTTTTTCTCTCCATCTCTTGATGATGAACTTGATCTTCCATAACTAGATGATTTTGACTTGTCCCCAAAACTAGATTTTCCTTTGTAACCAAAACTTTTTTTCTCTCCATCTCTTGATGATGAACTTGATCTTTCATAACTAGATGATTTTGACTTGTCCCCAAAACTAGATTTTCCTTTGTAACCAAAACTTTTTTTCTCTCCATCTCTTGATGATGAACTTGATCTTCCTTTACCAAAAGATTTTTTTTCATCTCTGAATTTTCTTTTTTTATTGTAAGGAGCTTTTCCTCTTTTTCCTCCTCCTGAATCTCCTCTTGCGCCACGTGGTGCAGGTTTAAAATTTGGATCAATTAATTTACTAATTTCATTCCACATCGATCTGTCATCTGGAGTAAGAA
The DNA here is from genome assembly GCA_905618905.1 of uncultured Candidatus Pelagibacter sp. Taxonomy (GTDB): domain Bacteria; phylum Pseudomonadota; class Alphaproteobacteria; order Pelagibacterales; family Pelagibacteraceae; genus Pelagibacter. Next base: position 15,867 of record CAJQTH010000020.1, read on the forward strand.
AAGTTAAAGCAGAACCTTCTGTCCCAGCTCTAGCTGTTCTTCCAATTCTGTGAACATAATCTTCTGGAACTTGTGGAAGATCAAAATTAATTACGTGCTGGATTAATGGAATATCCAGTCCTCTCGCAGCAACATCAGTTGCTATTAATATTCTTTTAAGGCCTTTTCTAAATGAAGTGATTACACGATCTCTTTTACTTTGACGAAGATCTCCATGAATAGCATCAGCTGAATGACCCTCTTCTTTAAGACGCTTAACCATTTTATCAGCACCTCGCTTAGTTTTAACAAAAACTAGTATTGATCCTTTTCTTGCTATAAATTGGTCTACTAGTTGATCGTATTTATTTTCTTTAAAAACTTGAAGAGTTTCTTGTTTAATTTTTGCGATTGGTACTGATGTTGACCCTGTAGAAATTCTTTGAGGCTTATTTAGATATCTTTCAGAAATTCTAACAATATTCTGAGGTAGTGTTGCAGAAAATAATAAAGTTTGATGATCTTTTGGAACAAATTTTAAAATTAATTCTATTTGAGGGGTAAAACCCATATCTAGCATTCTGTCAGTTTCATCTAGTACTAGATATTTAGTAGCTGATAGATTTAAACTTTTTCTTTTTAAGTGGTCATTAATTCTTCCAGGAGTTCCAACTATTATTCTTGATCTATTACCTAGTTGTCTAAGCTGTTTTTGCATTGCCTCTCCACCAATAAGCAAAGCAGTTTTAATATTAATTTTATCACTAATAATGCTTTTAATTGCAGCCATTACTTGAGTTGCAAGCTCTCTAGTTGGACACATAACTAATGCAAATGCATTTTTATCTAATATTAATTTATTAATTAAAGGAACACTAAAAGCTAAAGTTTTTCCTGTTCCTGTTTGTGCTGTTCCTAAAATATCTTTTCCCTCTAAAGCAACTGGTATTGCCATTGCTTGAATTGGAGTTGGTTTCGTAAACTTCATTTTTTCCAATGAATTTTTTAACGAATCTTCTATTTTTAATAATTTAAAATTTTCCATTTAAGTGTTTAGATTTTTTAAAACTTAAGGAGATATGTTCTTAATTCTTTAATACGTCTAATTTATATAGCGATATTTATACGTTTTTATAACAATCACAAGAAGTGAATTTTTAGAATAATTAATTTTAATGAGTAAATATTGATTTTTTTTAAGTTTTCAAATGACTCAATTAATGTATAAGAGCCTCAAATTATGAATAATAATATTCGAAACATCACAATTATCGCTCACGTCGACCATGGTAAGACAACCATGATTGATAATCTAATGAAACAAAGTGGTTCATTTAGAGAAAATGAGGTTGTAGATGAAAGATTGATGGACTCTGGAGAGTTAGAAAAAGAAAGAGGAATCACTATTCTAGCTAAGCCTGCCTCTATTGATTGGCAAGATACAAGAGTTAATATTATCGATACACCAGGTCACAGAGATTTTGCAGCTGAAGTAGAGCGTGTTTTAAGTATGGCTGATGGTGCTTTATTATTGATTGACTCTGCTGAAGGTGTAATGCCACAAACAAAATTTGTACTAGCAAAAGCCCTTAAGCAAGGGTTAAAACCAATTGTTGTAATTAACAAACTAGATAAAGCTGATCAAAGAGCTAACGAAGTTTTAGATGAAACATTTGACTTATTTGTAAGTTTAGATGCAAACGAGGAACAATTAGACTTTCCTGTTATGTACGCAAGTGGAAGATCTGGATGGGCAAGCAAAGAGGTAGATGGTCCAAGAGAAAATTTACACCCGTTATTAGATTTAATTATAGAGCATGTTAAGCCAGCAGAGCTTGATAAGACAAAACCTTTCGCAATGTTATCTACTTTATTATATGCAGATAGTTTCTTAGGCAGAAGTTTGGTTGGAAAAATATCTCAAGGAACAGCAAAAGCTAACCAGTCTATTAAAGCAATAAATCTTAAAGGTGAGAAAGTTGACGAAGGTAGATTAACTAAAATTTTTAGATACGAAGGAACAAAGAAAGTGCCAATTGAAGTTGGTGAAGCAGGAGACATTGTTGTAATTGCAGGCTTAGAAAAAGCTAACGTAGCAGATACAATTTGTGATCTTGAAGTAAATGATCCACTTCCAGCAACTCCAATAGATCCTCCGACGATGTCTATTACAATAAGTGTAAATAGTTCACCTTTAGCTGGAACAGAAGGTAAAAAATTAACAAGTACTCAAATCAGAGATAGATTGGTTACTGAGGCACAAAACAATGTTGGAATTTCTTTTTCTCAAAATGCAAATGTGGATGCTTTTGTAATTAGTGGTCGAGGTGAATTAATGCTTGAAATCTTATTAACACAAATGAGACGCGAAGGTTTTGAAATGACAGTAAGTCCTCCAAAAGTTTTATACCAAAAAGATGAAGGTGGAAACAGAATGGAGCCGATTGAAGAAATTACTGTTGATGTAGATGAAGAGTTTTCATCAAAAATTATTGATTCAATGAATAGAAGAAAAGGTAAATTACTTGATCTTAAAGATACAGGAAAAGATAAAAAAAGATTAATCTTTCACGCGCCAACTAGAGGCTTGATGGGTTACACAAGTAGATTTTTAACTTTAACAAAAGGTACTGGTGTAATTAACAGAATCTTCCATGGTTATGGAAAATTTGAAGGTGAGATGGATGGCAGAAAAAATGGTGCTTTAATTTCAATGGCAAACGGAAAAGCTGTTGCATTTGCAATATTTAACTTACAGGCGAGAGGTGAAATGTTTGTAACTCATAATGATCCTGTTTATGAAGGAATGATTGTTGGATTAGCCCCAAAAGCTGGTGATATGATTATTAACGTTATGAAGGGTAAACAGTTAACTAACATGAGAACTCAAGGAACTGACGAAAACGTTGTACTAACTCCAGTAAGACAAATGTCAATTGCAGAACAGCTAAGCATGTTAAACACTGATGAGGCATTAGAAATTACCCCTAAATCTCTTAGATTAAGAAAAGCAATTCTTAATCCTAATGATAGAAAAAAGAACGAAAAATCGTCAACACCTCTTTAATTAAAAGACTTTCCAACAATAAATAAACTAAGAGCAACAGAAGGTCCTATTCCAAAAGCAAATAATAAAGTCCCAACTCCTACAGTTCCTCCAAGATACCAACCTATGGACATCACTATAATTTCAAGAAAAACTCTAACAGTAGCAATTGGTAAATTTGTTTTTTTTTGTAAGCCCACCATTAGTCCGTCTCTTGGTCCAGCTCCTAAATTAGCAACTAAATAAATACCTCCCCCAAGTCCTACAGTGAGTACCGCTATAATTGCCAAAAGTATTTGAGAAATATAATTTTCAGGAGTTGGCACAAATTTTATACAGACATCAATCATTAATCCAATAATTATCGCATTTAAGATTGTTCCAATTCCAGGTTTTTGTTTTAAGGGTAACCACAAGAGTAAAACACCTATACTCACAAATATAGTTATTATTCCTGTAGAAAAATCAACATTCAATGCAATACCTTGTGCAAGAACAGACCAAGGCGAAGCCCCAGCAAAAGAGACTATCAACAATCCTTCACCCAGACCAAATAAAGTTAATCCAAGACACAAGAAAAAGAAAGTTGAAATTTTTGGTTTAAGATTTAATGGTTTTTCAGAACTCCAATATACTTTGGGAATATTTTTAATTTTTAAGAACATATTTTTCAATAAATTACTTCTTTTAAAACTAAAGTCTATTATTGTTGCTACTTTATGAAAAAATTTTTTATACTAATATTTTTCTTAACATATTCAGTCAATTCTAATGCTCATATAGCGCATTATAATAAATTTAATAAAATTGAAATGGAGATTTTAAAAGACGGTGAAGTTATTGGTTATAATTATTATTTTTTTAAAAAGGATGGGGATAAGACAACAGTTACAAATCAAATTAAATTTACAGTAAAGTTATTTGGTACAACAATTTTTGAAATTGAAGGTTATGGAGAAGAAAAATATATTAAAGATCAATTAATTTCTTTTAACTCTAAAACAATTCAAAATGATAAAAAAAAATATGTAAATTTAGAATTTAATGAACAAACAAATAAATTTGATATTCAAGGTTCTTCCTATAATGGTATAGCATCAACAAATAACGTAGTTGGAAATTGGTGGAGCCACAAAATTTTACAAACTGATAGTCAAATTAGTCCAGTATCAGGTAGTATCAAAGAACAAGTGGTAACCTTTATTGCTAAAGAAAAGATCGAACTCTACGGTAAAACTTATGATGTGGATCATTTTAAATTAACCTCAAAAGACATGTCTTTACCAAAAGATAAAAGACTTAATTTTGACATATGGTTTGATAAAAAAAATTCATTAATTTTAAAAGTTACTTATTCTAGATTAGGAAATTGGGAGTATAAGGTTAAAAAGTTTGAATAAAACTATCTATTTATTTTATTAAAAAGATCTTGAGCACTTATCCATCCCGACTCAAGTCTAGGTCCAACAAACCAATCTGCACAAACTCCAAGGTTTAAAGAAGAATTCCAATAACTTTTAATTCTCAAAGGTTTTGAGTTAGATGAATATTTCCAGCCATGGTTTAATGAAAATAAAACTTTAGTTTTTTTGATGCCTGTAAGTTTAAAAAACTGTTCAATCATAATCTTGGTGTTCAATTTTTTATTTTCTCGATTATTATCAATTTTTTTATTTGCCCATAAGTACGCACTTTGCAAGGTCCAAAGATCATTTTTACTTTTAAAACGCATTTTACTATTTTCATTTCCAGCCCAACCTAAAATTTTATCATTAAAAAAATAGCTACTAATATTAAGTTTGCTTTTTTTAATAGTCATCATGACTGTTATATTGGCATCCATTTTTATTCTTTGATTAATAAATGAATGGTTAATATATTTTTTTGAAAGTTTTTTTAATTGAGGAAATGGACAGGTTAATATTAATGATTTATATAATTTTTTTGATCCATCGGAAAAATATATTTCCCATACTTTATTTTTATTAAAAATTTTAATAACTTCACTATTAAAGTTGCAGTTAATATCTTTTAATAGATATTTACTGATTGCGTTATTACCCTTTTTTCCAATTATCTTAATATGTTTTTTGTCTTCTTTCTTATCAGTATTTAAAAATAAATGTTTTCCTGGCCATTTTTTAACAATTTTTTTTGAAATTAAATTTTTTATAAATTTTTTAAATTCGTCACTTTTTGGTGAAATATATTGAACACCATGATCAAAACTTTCATTCTTATTAAGTTTTTTATTAGCTGATCTTCCTCCGGCTCCTCTTGCTTTATCGTAAACATCTAGTGAAAATTTTTTGCTGAGCGCTTTAGCTATTGTTGCACCAGAAATACCTGAGCCAATAATACAGAAATCCTTCATTTCCCAGCAACAACCATACCTTCTATTAACATTGTTGGTGCATTCGTTGAATATTTAAACTCAAGATCATCTGCTAGTGTTATGTTCATAAATATATCTTTAAAATTTCCAGCTATTGTAATTTCACTAACGGGATATTTAAATACTCCATCTTCAACCATAAATCCATTAGCACCAACTGAATAATCTCCTGTAACCAGATTACTTCCATGCCCAATTGTTTCTGTAATATAAAGAGTTCTTGAATTTAGTTTTAAAAGATTTTTATACGAGATAGACCCTTTTTCAAAAAATAAATTACTTGTTCCTCCACTTCTACCGTTTGACTTAAGATTTAGCTTTTTTCCATTATAGGTATCTACTAAATAATGTTTTAAAACACCTTGATCTACCAATTTTAATTCATCAGTTTTCACTCCTTCAGAATCAAAATACCTAGAACCTAATCCTTTAAGTATATCAGGTTTATCAAAAATATTTATTGAAGATGAAAATATTTCTTTATCAATTGTATCCTTTAAAAATGAAGTACCTCTTGCTATAGAAGATGCAGATATAGCACCTGCAAACGAACTTAATATCCCTTTTGAAATTCTTCTATCAAAGATAATGCTAATTTTTTCACTTTCTATTTTTCTTGGATCTAATTTTTGTAGTGTTTTTTTTGCTGCCATTTCACCAATTTGGCTGGGTTTTAACATGTCATTTAGATGACAAGTGCTCGTAAATTCATAATCTCTTTCCATTTTATTATTAGAATCTTTTGCTACAGCAACACATGATGCTGAAAAAGAAGAGGACTTATAACCGTTTAAAAAACCATCACTGCTTGCTAATATAAAATTTGATTTTGACTCAGAGAAACCAGTTTCTGTATTAATAATTTCTTTTTTTTGAAATGCAGCCTCTTCTACTTCTTTTAAATATTCAATTTTTTCATCATTCTCTATATGGTCATCATCATATAAATTTAGATCATTAATTTTATTAGCCAGTAAGTCTTTATCTGGTAATGAATTATATTCATCTTCTGGAGTAATTTTTGTTGTCTCAATACATCTTTCTATCAATGTGTTGATATTTTCTTCTGTAAGATTTGAAGAAGAAATACTAGATTTTTTTTTGCCAATATAAGTTGTAAGACTAACACCTAGGCTATCCGATCTATCAGATTCGTCTAATTTTTTATTTCTGAAATTTACTGTTTCTGAGATGGAGTGCATAACAGCAGCACTTGAATCTGTTGCTCCAAGTTTTTTTGCTAAATCTACACAAAAGGAAGCTGTCTTTTTTAAATAATCTTGATCTTTAACCATATGATTTATAATTGAGTTCCACCAACCGTCATTTTGTCAATTAGGATCGATGGTTGCGCCACACCTACTGGAACACCTTGTCCAGCTTTTCCACAAGTTCCAATACCTGGATCAAGCATCATATTATTTCCAACTAATGAAACCTCTTTTAAAATTGAAGGACCATCGCCAATTAATGTTGCCCCCTTAATAGGTGATCCAATTTTACCGTTAATAATTTCATAAGCCTCCGTGCAGTTAAATACAAATTTTCCCGAAGTAATATCAACTTGTCCACCTCCAAAACTTACAGCAAATATTCCTTTATCAACTGATTTAATCATCTCTTCTTGAGAATATTTTCCATTTAACATCATGGTATTTCTCATTCTTGGTAGAACAACATGTTTGTAACTTTCTCGTCTTCCACTACCTGTGGATCTTGTATTCATTAATCTTGCATTTAATCGATCCTGCATAAAATTTTTCAATATACCATTTTCTATTAAAACAGTTTTTTCAGTTGGTGTTCCCTCATCATCGATTGTTAAGCTTCCTCTTCTGTTGTGAAGAGTTCCATCATCAACAATAGTAACACCTTCACTAGCAACTCTTTGACCCATTAAATTATGAAAGGCAGATGTTTTTTTTCTATTAAAGTCACCTTCAAGGCCATGTCCTATAGCTTCATGAATAAGTATTGCTGGCCAACCTGATCCTAAAACAACTTTCATTTCTCCTGCTGGTGCAGGTTTACTTTCAAGGTTTACAGAAGCAATTCTAAATGCTTCATCACATACTTTTTTCCAATTATCATCTTTGAGATATTCATCGTAGGATTGTCTTCCACCAATTCCATAAACTCCTGTTTCTTTTTTTCCATATTTCTCAAGCATGACCGAAACATTAAAACGAATTAAAGGTCTAACATCTGTTAATACTTCACCTCCAGATCTTATAATTTCTATTGATTTATGCTCACCTGCAAAACTAGCAGTGACTTGTTGCACCATTCCACCTTTGGCTCTGGTATAATTATTAACTTCTTTTAAAAGATCTAATTTAGATTGTAATGATTTTTCTTCTATCGGATTAACATCTTTATAAAACTTTTCATTAGATTGTGGAATTTCATGATTGTAGATACCTTTTTGAGATTTCAATGTTGAACTTAGATTGTTAGCAGATTGATTTAATGATTTTTTTGAAATTTCATTCGAGTGAGAATAAGCTACCACTTCACCTGATACAGCTCTTAAGCCATATCCTAGATCAGAACTATAACTAGAACTCTTTATTTTATCATCATCAAGTACAATAGATTCACTTTTAGAATTTTCTAAATAAAGCTCACCATCGTCACAATTATTTAATGTTTCTGATATAATACTTTCAGCATCTTTTCTTGATAAATCTGTTTTGGTAAAAAAATCATTCATAGATAACAAGTAATAGTTATAATTATTTTTTCAATTGTCGTATTTCGCACATATACAATCTATCGGATTCTATATAATTTTAGAAATAAATTAAAAAAAAGGACAATATAATGAAAAAATTTGATGAATTAATGAACGTTTCTAACGAGATAAAAAATATTTCGGTTGATGAAGCTAAAGAAAAACTAAATGACCCAAATGTTCAATTTATAGACGTAAGAGATAAAAATAGCTTTGAATCAGAGACTATTGGTAATGCTATAAATTTAGAAAGAGGCTTATTAGAATTTTATCTAGCTGATGGTAGTCCTTTAGAAAATGAAATGTTTAAAAAAAATCCTGACAAAGAATATATAGTTTTTTGTGGTCTTGGAGGTCAAAGCACACTTGCAACAAAAACTATGCAGGAAATGGGAATAAAAAATGTGAAAAATATGACTGGTGGAATGACAGCTTGGAAAGATAAAAAATAGATTATGAAAGTTTATTTTAATAATTCCTGTAAAATTTGTCGTGCTGAAATAAATTTATATAAAAAGCAAAACATTAAAGACATAGAATGGATTGATATTACAAATAATAAATCAGCAGAAATAGAAACTCAAAGGAATGCCAAGAACCTTTTACGTAGACTTCATATTAAAGATGGGGAGAAGGTAATTGGAGGAGCAGAAGCTTTTTTACTAGTGTGGAAAAAAATCCCTAAATATAAGTTTCTTTATAGTTTTTTTAAAACTCCTATAATTTTTACTTTATTTTCATTTTTTTATGAGATTACTGCTTTCTTTTTATTTTTAAAAAACAAAAAACAACTTTTAAAATAAGTTTTAATGTTGAGATGAGGTGCTGAATAAAATATATTTTAGTTATGAAGATTTTTTTACTATTCTTATTTATATTTAGTTTTGTTTCTTCTGCTCAGTCCTCTCAAAAAGTTATTTTAGATGATCTTTTTGACCAACTTCAAATTATTAATAATTCAAAAAGTGCTACTCTATTAGAACAAAAAATTTGGTCTATCTGGAATGAACATCCTAGTGATTTTAAATTAACTGAAAAATTAGAGTTTGGAACAGAGCTGATGCAGTATGGTGATTATAATTATGCATTAAAAGTTTTTAGTAATATATTGGAGGATGACCCTAAATGGTCTGAAGCTTGGAATAAAAGAGCTACTGTCTATTTTTTAATGAGCCAGTTTACAAATTCATTAAATGATATTGATAAAGTTTTAGATATAGAGCCTAGACACTTTGGGGCTTTATCAGGACAAGCAAGAATTTTTATAAAACTTCAAGAATATGAAAAAGCAATTAAGAGTATTGAGAGCGCATTAAAATTCTACCCTTCATTTAAAAGTCGTGAATTGATACCTGAAATTGAAAGATTAATTAAAGAAGATAGCATCTAATTTAATCTTTTTTAGCTCTTTTTCTTGAAATTAACTGCGTTAGTGAGTCGACCATTAGATCGGAGGCTTTAAATATTTCATTTGATTTAAATTCATGAGAAGAATTTCTCTCAAGGTCTGTCTTATCCTCAATAACTATTCCTTCATCAGGTGAATTATTTTTTATATAAATTAACAACAGCCACTCTTCATCAGGTGCCTCATCCCATTTAATGAAGATTTCACCAGTTTCAAATCTTTGGTCAATACATCTAAAAATAGACATGTGTCTAGTGATATGCCGTTTGTTTAGTTGAAAAACTAAACTACTGGCACTTCTGTAAAAACTTTCAAGAGAAAGTTCAATTTTCTGTCTTGCAATTTTATAATCCTTCTCTTTTTGAAGTAAAGTTTCTCTATCCTCATTACCTTGAATTTTTACTCCTAGAGCTTCTACTCTCTCTCTAATTTTTTGATCTCTTATAACTCTATATTTATCTTTTAATTTCTCTATCCTTGCTTGAAGGCCAGCATAATCATCTCTTTTTTCTTTTAATGAAATCTTTTCAAGTTTTTCTAATTCTTTAATCTCTCTTATTCTAAATTTTTCTATCTGCTTTTCTAACTGTAATTGTTTTAGAAATTGTCTTTGTCTTTCAGCATGTTCAATTCTGAGTAATGCTTGTTCCTTACGTAAAAATGATTTTATGTCTCTTGCTCTTTCTTTTTCAAGTTTAATTTCATCTTTTAATGCTTTTTCTTTTAGTTTGGTTTGCTCCTCTTCTTCTTTTACTTTTTGTTTTTGAATCTGTAATCTTTCTTTTTCTTTTTTTTCAATTTCCTCAAGTTGTCTTCTTCTTTTTTCTTCAGCTTTTAAGGTTTTATATTCAGATATTCTATTGGCGATACCATCAAAAAAAGCTTGAATATATTTTTCCAAACTAAAATTAATTTTAAAGTTAAATTCTGGTTTTAAAGAATTCTGAAGTGTAACTACTCTGGATATTAAGGTTGCTTTTTTTTTAGTGTTAACTTTTTGTTTTTTCGTATTTTTTTTTATATTTTTGCTTATCTTTTTTTTATTATTAATATTTTTTTTTACTTTTAAATTTTTTTTTCGTTTTTTATTTGTAATTTTTTTAACTTTTTTTTTTGCTAAAGATTTTTTTTTAACAAGATTTTTTTTTATTTTTTTCATGATTTAAGAAAATTAGATTTATCAATTAATTAGTAATAAATATAGTCTCTTGTTTAAATATATTGTGGAAAATCTTATTAAATCTACTTATGCTGTCCTTAGAGATTCTAATGTAAAATTAAGCTTACGAAGGTCTTCTAGTAGTTGTTTTTTATCTTTTTCACTTAAAAGACTGACGGGTGGTATAACATTTTTGTAATTGTCATCTTGATCTGACATAAAAGAATGTAACCCTGATATTAAATTATATTGATCAAATGTACTTCTAACCTTGCACAGAATCTCATTTTCTTTTTGTTGTTTTTTTTCATTAAAATCATCATAAACTTTTCTAGACAAATTTGCTGTTACATTGCAAGTTGCCGTAATAATACCATCACATCCGATTTCAAGACCTTTTAGGAGTTTTAACTCTGATCCTGGCATTACTGAGAAATTATCAATCTTTAAATTTTCATATAGGTTATACGAGCTGTCTTTAACACCAACTATTTGTTTTGGAAACTTCCTAGTAAGCTCTTCAATGCATTCAATACTAAACTTATAACCACATAACTTTTCAAAGTTGTATAAAATAATCTTACTTTCCGGCACAGCCTCAACCACCCTTGAATAAAACTCTATTACCTCTTTATCACCATACTTATAATAAGCAGGTGGCATTATTAAAAAATCACTAAAATTTAAAGAGCTTGCAACCTTCATTAAATTTATAGTTTCATTTAAAGAATTAAGCCCAGTTCCAATTAAATATTTTTCTCTATATTTGCTTTTTGACAATTCATTTAATAGACCAATTTTTTCACTTATAGATATAAGTTGCGCTTGTCCTGTGCTTCCAAAAATAGCAACACCATGGCAACCCATATCTATTATTTTTTCAGCATGGTTAACAGTCTTTTCAATGTTTAGACTTAAATCGCTATTAAATACTGACATTGATGCCGCATAAATGCCTTTAATTTTACTCATATGTTAAACTTATATAAAATAAAAATTTAGTAAAGATGATAAAGTATTAAATGAAAATTTTAGTGGTACAAAATAAAATGGGGATTGGGGATATGATAATCTATCTTCCATTTATAGATGCTATTTCTAAAAAGTTTAATACACCAGTAAGTATTCTTGCTAAACAAAGTTCAAAAGCTGAACAATTTTTGAAAGATCATAAAAATATTGAAAAAATAATTATTCTTGAGCAAAGCAATAAACAAAAGAGGGCTAAACACCAGGGTTTTAGTGGATTTATAAATTTATTAAAAGATCTTAGGAAGCATAACTTTGATAAAGTTTTTATTTTTAACTCATCACTTAGGTTTTATTTAATTGCAAAATTTGCTGGTATTAAAAACATTCATCAATACCCATTATTCATAAAAAAAAACCAACATATAGTCAATGCTGCAAAAAAATTTATAAATCAAAATTTAAATTTAATTGTAGAAAGTGATCCAAAAATTCTTATCAATGACAAATCAGTACAAGATGTGAAATCCAAATTTAGAATTAGCAATGATCAAAAAAATATTTTTCTTGGTATAGGCGGATCAGGTCCAACTAAAAGAATTCCAGCCACAACATTTATAAAGCTTATTCGCCTGACTTCTAATATTTACAAATCTAGATTTTTTTTGGCCACTGGTAAAAATAAAGAAGAACAAGAAATTTTAAAAGAAATACTTAATACGGAATTTAAGGACAAATGTGTTCCCTTAGATGATTTAAGTATAAATGAAACTCTACCAATAATTAAAAATTGTGACGTTTCTATTTGCAATGACTCAAGTTTTAGTCACCTATCGTCAGGTCTTGGCATTAATACAATTGTTTTAATGGCAGACACACCACTAGTATATGGAAATTACAGTCCAAGAATGTATCCAATTATCCCAGATGGAGAAAGTACGGTAACACATAATACTCTAGGTAAAGATAAAATTAATCCAGATAAAATTTTTATTCAGTTAAAAAAAATTCTTAACTAAGAAATATCCCTTAATACAATTTCTTTAGCTTCATTTACAATCATTGATAATCTTGCAGTCTCTGGTGAGATATCTGGATGTATTTTCTTCTGAATTTTTATATATGCATTTTTAACATCATCTTTAGTAATATTTTTTTTTATATCTAAATTTAAAATTTTGTAAGCTTCCTCTCTAGATATTTTAGAGGAATTTTTAATATTTTGATTTTGGTTAAATGAAAATCTTCCAGAGCTTCTGAGTGTTTGTATAAGTCTAAATAATCCAATTAATTGAAATATTGAAAACCCCTTAAGCTTAACTAAAGCCAAACTAAGCAACGTAAGTGGTATACTTAATAAAAACTTACCTGCAACCACAAGTAATATTGCCAAAATTATTAAGCCTAAAAAAATTAATTTTCTTAAATGTTTTGATATTTTTTTTGACGAAGCGTTGGCTACTAATTTAAGTAAAAAATAAACAATTCCCAAAAAAACTAGTGTATAAATGATTATATTCATATATTTAATTTGTTTCCATGAAAATACCACACCTTAAAAAAAAATCAGAAATAAAAACGTGTCATAATATTAGTTGGGAAGATGATTATAGCTGGATACACCAAAATGACATCTTGGAGGTTTTAAAGGATAGTAAAAAATTAAACCCCGAAGTCAGAAAATATCTTGAAGAAGAAAACTCTTATACTGATTTTCACTTATTAGACACCAAGACCATTCAAAAAAAATTATTTGATGAGATCAAAGGAAGAATAAAATTAGACGATGAATCTCTACCCTTTAAAGATTTTGATTATGAGTATTGGTCAAAAACAACTGCTAAAGGAAATTATTCTATAAAATTAAGGAAAAAAATTGGAACCAATGATATTGAAGAAATTTGGAATGGAGATGAGGAAAAAGAAAAACTAAAAGTTGAATACTTTGGTGTTGGCGATTTAGAGGTTAGTTTTAATGATAAATATTTAGGATACTCTTTAGATACAAAAGGTTCTGAATATTACACAATATATATTAGAGATATTAATACAAAAAAATTAGTTACTGAGAAGATAGAGGAGACATCAGGTGGCATAACTTTTAGTTTAGATGACCAGTATGTTTTTTATTCAAAACTTGATGAAAATCATAGACCAAGAAAAATTTATAGACACAAATTAGGAACTAGAGTTAGCAAAGATCAATTAATTTTTGAAGAAAAAAGTGAAGCTTTCACAGTTGGAATTGGTTTAAGCTCAGATGATAAATACTTCTTTATCAACTCTTCAGACCATAATACCTCTGAACAATATTACTTTGATGTTAATGAAAAAGATCCTAAACCTAAATTAATAAAAAAAAGACAAAGAGGAATTCTTTATTCGGTTAATTCTTGGGATGGTAAATTTTACAATCATACTAATAAAAATGCTGAAGATTTTAAAATAGACATTAGTGATAACTTGGAAAAACCAGACTGGAAAACCTTTATTACTTCAAAAGATGAAGTTCTAATTGGAGGGTTAACATTTTTAAAAAATTGGATCATAAGATCTGAAACTTCAGATGCTTTAGATAAATTATTTGTAAAAAATATCACAACTGGAATAGAAGAAGAGCTAATTTTTTCTGATGAAACTGTATATGTTCCTGGTGCCTCTTTAATGCAAAGAGATAAAGATACAGAAGAGATATACATAAGTTATTCTTCACCTAAAACACAGTCTAGAGTTTATTCTTATAACTTAAGCACAAAAGAAAAAAAATTAGTTAAAGAACAAGAGATCCCCTCTGGTCATAATCCTGAAGACTACATTGTTGAAAGGGTTGATTGCAAATCATACGACGGAAGATTGGTGCCTCTTACAATTACAAGACATAAAAATACTAAACTGGATGGAAGTGCTAAATTGTTGCTTTATGGTTATGGTTCATACGGAAGTTCTATGAACCCTAGCTTTTCTACTACTAGATTAAGTTTAATTAATAGAGATATCATCTGGGTTACAGCCCATATTAGAGGAGGTATGGAAAGAGGTATGAAGTGGTGGAAAGAAGGAAAACTGCTTAATAAAAAAAATACTTTTGAAGATTATATTGCTTCTGCAAAATACTTAATTGAAAATAAATATACTTCAAAAAATAAGATAATAGGCATGGGTGGCTCTGCGGGTGGTCTTCTTATGGGTGCTGTAGTTAATCAAGCCCCTGAGTTATTTCTAGGAATCATAATGGCAGTACCATTTGTAGATTCTTTGACAACTAATTTGGATCACTCTTTACCTTTAACAGTTGGGGAATTTGATGAGTTTGGAAATGCAAAAGATAAAAAAGATCACTTTGATTATATTTATTCTTATGCTCCCTATAACAATATAAAAAAAATGGATTATCCTCATATGCTGATCACAACAAGTTTAAGTGACAACAGAGTATTATTTGATGAGCCAGCAAAATTTACTGCTAAACTTAGAGAATATAAAACTGATAATAATTTATTACTTTTAAAAACTGAAATGAACGCAGGTCATGGTGGTAAATCTGGTAGAGATGGAGCTATAGAGGAAATTGCACTTGATTATGCATTTGCATTAAAAATTGCTGGAAAAATTTAGTCTCTAATTTTTAGAAACAACCATTTGAAACAAAACCAATCACTATAGAATTAGAATCTAGTTCAAATCTTCTCTCACATAGTATTCCATATTTTTTAGAATTATAAACAAACTCTAGATTACCCTTATCATTTTTAAAATCTTCATCAGGTTTACCTAATTCAATTTGTAAATTGCTTGAACTTTTTCCAATAAATTGACTTAACTTTGTATTTTCTTTTTCAACAATTTTGTCTGTTTTGTCTTTAATTGTTTGGCAACCGGAAAATAAACTTATAAAAAACAAACTTATAAAAAAACATTTTAATTTTTGCACGATTCAATGATAGCACTCTAAATATTGCATAAATATAAACTTATAAGTTGAATTATGTTAATAAACTTAGGTTTTTAAGAGTATTCACTTCAAAATTCGAATAATAATCGAATCTAATATTAGGAGGATCAATGTTAGAAAAATATTTTAACTATAAAAAACATAAGACTGATTTTAAAACAGAAGTAACTGCTGGTGTAACAACATTTTTAACAATGGCTTACATTATGTTTTTAAATCCATTTATTTTATCAGGTGAATTTGCAGGACCCGAAAAAGGTTTTTTTGATTTTGGAGCAGTATTCACTGCAACAATTGTTGCAACTGCACTTGCTTGTTTTATTATGGCATTTTATGGAAAAACATGGCCAATAGGTTTGGCTCCAGGTATGGGGATTAATGCTTTTGTTGCATTTGGAGTAGTTGCTGGAATGGGTTATACACCTCAAGCAGCACTTGGTGCGGTATTGGTTGCTGGCATTTTATTTTTAATCATTTCATTAACACCAATTAGAGCTTGGCTGATTAATTCTATTCCAAAAAGTTTAAAACTTGGAATTGGTGCGGGAATTGGACTATTTTTAGCTATCATTGGTCTAGAAATTATGGGTGTAGTTGCTGATCACCCTGTAACACTTGTCACAATAGGTGATATGAAAAATCCTTTAATTTTGCTTGCATGCCTGGCATTTGTTTCAATGATTGTGATGGAAAAATTAAATATTAAAGGAAATATTATTATTGGAATTATTGGTTTTAGTATTATTGCTTGGGTCTCAGGACTTGCAAAGTTTAACGGTGTAGTTGGAAGTATTCCCCCAATGACTTATCTATTTGATTTTGATCTTAACGCTGCTCTTACAGCTGGGATGTCCACGGTAATATTTACATTATTATTTATAGATTTTTTTGATACTACAGGAACCCTAACATCTGTGGCAAACGTTGCTGGTAAAGTGGATAGCAAAGGTAAAATTCAGGATATAGATAAAGCAATGATGGCGGACAGCGTTGGAACTGTAGCAGGCGCATTAATGGGCACAACTACAGTAACAAGTTATGTTGAGTCTGGCGCTGGTGTAAAAGCAGGTGGAAGAACTGGAATGACCTCTTTAACTATTGGAGTTTTATTTTTAGCTTGTCTATTCCTTTCACCATTAGCAACAAGCTTGCCAAAAGAAATTGATGGGGCTGCACTCTTATATGTGTCAGTTTTATTTGTTAGAAATATCACTGATATTGAGTGGGATGATATTGGAGAGTCTGCACCTGCAGTTCTTGCTATGATCGCTATGCCTTTAACTTATAGTATTAGTAATGGTATTGCTTTGGCATTTATATCTTATGCTTTAATCAGACTATTTACTGGCAAATTTTCTTCAACTTCGCCAGCAATATGGGTTATTGCGATACTTAGTGTTGCAAGTTTTGTTGTTGCTTAAAAATTAATTTTTAGGGCTGGATTAATTCCAGCCCTATTTATTTCTTTTAACTATTTCCTCCATAGATAACTCTTCATAATGTTCCGTTGGCTGAACAATCCATGGGTCTGAATCAAGCTTTACTGGGCAAAAATCTGGTTCAAATGTAGATGATTTTTTTTTCCATAAACATGCTGTTTTAACAGCATTTATATAATCTTTAGTTGGCTCATAATTTTTTAACCACTCAATACTTTTATTTAAAGTTAACCCAGTGTCAGATAAATCGTCTACTAATAAAACTTTATCAAAATCTTTATTTTCAGCTAAAGAGCTAATTTCTCTTGCAAACATTAATTGACCTTGCTTATCTTGCATTCCTTTTCCTGAGTAACTTTGAATAACTATATAGGCTATGGGTAACTTTAGAATTCTAGAAAGGATGTCTAATATAGGAGCTGCTCCTCTCATAATACCCACTAATACTGTTGGCTTATAATTATTGTGAATTTCTATTGCTAGTTTTTCTACAATTTTTGTATACTGATCAAAAGTGATAATTAATTTCTCTGCCATAAAATTTATTATCATATAAAAAATTATTTAAAAAGGAGTAATAATGAAAGCCTACTGGATTGCTTTGTACAAAAGAATAGATAGCCAAGAGAATATAAAAAAATATGGTTCAAAAGTTACTGAAATAATAAAAAGTTATGGAGGTAAACCTTTGGTGAGAGGTGGAAAATTTGAAACTTTAGAGGGCGAAACTTACCCAAGAACTGTAATATGGGAATTTCCAAGTCATGAACAAGCTATAAAATGCCACGATTCTAAAGAATATCAAGATGGTTGGGCTATAGCAAAAGATACTACTGAACGAAACCTACAAATCGTAGAAGGTTTTAGTACTGAATAGGTTCTGGATCTATACTTCTCCATAGATACCAAGTTGCAACTGAGCAGTATGGACTAAATCTTTTGTTTAGTAACTTCACATAAGTTTCTGGTGGCAGATATTTTTTTTTATAATTTTTTGAAATTCCTCTTAAAAGACCGATATCTTGTATGGGCCAAATATTTGAACGATTATAAGTAAATAATAAGATCATTTCAGCTGACCATCTGCCAATTTGTCTTAACTGGGATAAATAGATAATCGCTTCTTCATCTGACATCTTAGGGATTAATCTAGGGTTAAATGATTTGTCTAATATTTGTTTAGCTAAACTTTTTATTCCCCTAACCTTTTGTCCACTTAATCCACAGCTTTTAAGTTGAGCAGAAGAAAGTTGAGAAATTGTTTTTGCATTAATCTTATTTTTACACTTCTTTTTAAATTTCAAAAAGACAGAGTTGGCTGCTGCAACACTAATTTGCTGTCCAATAATGCTCTTACATAATGAAAAAAATATGTCTTTTCTAGAAGTAAGCACGGCTTCTGAGGGGGATTTATACTTGCTAATTAATAAAGACATCACTCTATCTTTATTAGATAAATATTTTTTTGCAGTGTTCCAATATTTTGGTTTTTTATTCATGTCTATTAGTAGATGGTATTTTTTGTTTATGATAAATTTCTCTTCTAAAAATTATTAAAGATGCAAGAACTACAAGTGATGCACCAATTAGTGTTTTTATAGTTGGTATCTCATTCCAAATAAAATAACCAAAAAATATAGCGAACACCAAAGCCAAATATTTTAAAGGTGCTACTAAAGATACTTCAGAAAGTTTATATGATTGAGTTAAAAATAAATTTGCAGAACCTCCTGTTACTCCAATTAAAGCTAAAAGAATAAAGTCTTGAAAATTTGGCATTATCCATCCCATTGGAATTGTGGCTAAGCCAGCAATTGAAATAGTAATTGTAAAAAAAATTGAGATAAGCCAAATAGGCTCTGTTGTGGACAGCTTTCTAATTGTAATAGTTACAAAGGCCATACCAACACAAAATATTAGTGGAAGAAAATAGAGATAATTCATGCCCTTAAAGCCAGGCTCAGCAATTATAATAACTCCTACAAATCCTATTAAGACCGCCAACCATCTAAAAATACCTACTTTTTCACTTAGTAAAAAAATTGATAATACGGTAATAAATAATGGTGCTGCATATGACAAGCTAACAACGACAGCTAAAGGAAGTTCTCTCAACGCAACAACAATTGCTATCAAAGCCATTAAACCCATAAGACATCTAAATATATGTTCTTTTGATCTATCAGTTGTATAAAATTTTTTTAACTTACTTTTTGGTATTAAAAAATATGTAGGCAACAGACCAAAAAAGCCCCTAAAAAACAAAACCTCCCCAGTTGGGTAGTCACCTGACCATTTTACAAGCAAATCCATAACGGAAAAGGTACATACAGATAGAAACATGTACAAAAAACCTAATTGATTTTTAGTTAGCATAGCAATAATTTGTAAATCAAATTAAAGTATAATCAATGGAAATAGCAGTATTAGGATTAGGATGTTTTTGGGGACCAGAAATTAAGTTTAGCAAACTTAAGGGGGTTATTAAAACTGAAGTTGGCTATTGTGGTGGTGACAGCAAAACAGTCACTTACAAAGAGGTATGTACTGGCAATACAAATCATGCAGAAGTTGTTAAATTAGATTTTGATCCTAAAATTGTCTCTTATGAAAAGATTTTAGATTTCTTTTTCGAAATACATAACCCCACAACCTTAAATTCACAAGGACCTGATTTTGGGACACAATATAGAAGTGAAATATTTTATCTAAGTGACAGACAAAAAGAAATTGCTGAAAATGTTATAAAAAAAGTAAATTTAAAATTATCTGGAAATGTCGTAACAAAATCTTCTTTATTAAAAAATTATTGTCCAGCAGAAGAATACCACCAGAGATATTTGGAAAAAAGATAATATGTCTTTAGTTGATACAAATTGGCTAAAAAAAAATTTAGATAAAGTAAAAATTATTGATTGTTCATGGCATATGCCTCAAACACAACGCAATGGTTTTAATGAATACAAATATAAACATATTAAAAATGCAATTTTTTTTAATTTAGACAAGAATTCTAAAAAAGATACTGACCTACCTCATATGTTGCCAGATGCTAAGTCGTGGGAAAGTATTGTGTCCAACATGGGAATTAAAAATGATGATCAGATAATTATCTATGATAATTCAGATGTAATCAGTTCATGTAGATGTTGGTATAATTTTATCTATTTTGGTCATAATCCAAAATTAGTTCATGTATTAGATGGTGGATTAAAAGAATGGATTAAGGAAGATAGACCAACTACCAGTAATATAATTAAGAATATTCCATCTAACTATACTGTGCATGAAAAAAAAGAGTTAGTAAAAAGTATAAACCAAATTAATAAAAATATTTTAGAAAATAAATTTAATGTTATTGATGCAAGAAGTTTAGAAAGATTTAAAGGTAGTGTTCCTGAACCAAGAAAAGGATTGAGAAGTGGCTCTATTAAAAACTCTTTTTGTCTACCTTTCTCTGAACTTATAAATAAAGATCATACATTTATTAGCAAAGAAAAAATTTTTGAAAAGTTTAAATCAACTGGATATGAGGTGGACAAAAATATTACATTTACCTGCGGTTCTGGAGTTACCGCTTCAGTTTTGGGTCTTGCTTATTCTTTAATAGATAATAAATATATGCCTACTATTTACGACGGATCATGGAGTGAATATGGAAAGAATTAAAATATGAAAAGATCAACAAAAATCAGTACAGCAATCCTTGTCTTTTTTTTAATTATTACAATAGTAATCGTTGGAAGAACAATGATAGGAAATCATTTTAAAAAAAAATTTAGCAAAAGGCCTCCTCCTGGAGTAATTGTTAAAGAAGTAATTTACAAAAGCTTTTCGGAAAATATTGAAAGCTTTGGTACGGCAGTATCAAAGAGAGGAGAATCTTTTAGAATTAAAAGAGATAATTTAATATCTGAACTAATCCTTAAGGATTATGTAAAAAAAGGTGATCTAATTGTTAAGCTTAAAGATAGAAACATTGTAGCACCTTTTAGTGGTGTTCTTGGGTACAGAGGTATTACTGGTGACATTCTTGGTTCGGATAACTCAATTATTATAACTTTAGATGATAACTCGATTATATATTCTGACCTAAAAATTCCTGAAACTTTTGCATTATTCATCAAAAAAGGTTTGCCTATTAAGGCAAAATTTTCAGGTAACAAAAATAAAACATACAGTGGAAAAGTCTATGCTGTTTCAAGCAGGATTAATGCTGAAACAAGAAGCTTGCTTACAAGGGTTATAATTGAAAATGAAAACTCTGAATTAATTCCAGGCTCTCTTCTAGAGGTTATTATTAATTATAATGAACGAAATTCTCTTGCAATACCTGATACTAGTATGATGATAGAGGGAAGCAAAACTTATGTCTATAAAGTTTCAAAAGACAATATTACAAATAAAACTGAAATAGAAATTGGAATAAGAGTTGGTGGATTTATTGAGATAATTTCCGGTCTTAATGAAGGAGAAACCATAGTTGCCGAAGGACTAAAAAAAGTTAGACCTCGAGGCAAGATAAAACCTATTAAAAAATAATGTTTATAACTGATATAAGTATAAGAAGACCAGTTGTTGCGTGGGTAATGTCTCTTATATTAATCGTTTTTGGTATATTTGTTTTTTCACAGTTGCCTGTAAGAGAATTGCCTGAAGGCTTACAACCTCCTGTAGTTCAAATTAAAGTAGACTATAAGTCTGCTTCAGCTCCTATAATTGATCAAGAGGTAACTCAAGTAATTGAAGATGTAATTGGTGGGGTAGAAGGAGTAAAAAATATTAACTCAACATCAGAAAATGGAAGTAGTTCAATTAATGTTGAATTTAATACTGACATTAACCTAGATAATGCAGCCAATGATATTAGAGAAAGAGTAGCTAGAATCGTTGATAGATTACCAAGTGAAGCTGATGCCCCTCAAATACTCAAACAATCAGCAGGTTTTTCAACCACTATGTGGCTAGCTGTATCTTCTGCAACTTGGAGTGACCTAGAACTTGGAGATTATGTTGAGAGATATTTAGTAGATCAATTTTCGAGCGTTAAGAACGTAGGGACTATTAGAACTGGTGGTTTAAGAGATTTAAGTGTTAGGGTTTGGATAGATCCAATTAAACTTGCAGCTTACAATTTGACCATTCAAGAAGTTGAGATAGCAATAAGAAAAGAAAATGTAAGTCTACCAGCAGGTACTCTTGAGGCTAACAATATAGATTTAATTTTAAATTTAGATAAATCATATGATGATATAGAAAAATTAAAAGCACTACCTATAAAAAAAAACAAAAATAGTATTGTAAGACTTTCAGATATTGCCAATATTGAGTTTGGTCCAGTTTCAGAAAAAAATCTTTTCAAAGCACAAAGTAAGGATGCTTTAAACCTAAAAACTGTAGGAATTGGTATTTATGCAAAAAGTGGTGCCTCGACAGTAGAACTTTCTAAAGAAATAAGTAAAAAAATAGGTGAAGTTAAGAAAACATTACCAGATGATCTCAATATAGAAATAGCCTTTAACAGAGCAACATATGTGGGCACTGCTATTGATGAAGTATACAAAACTTTGATCATCGCTTTTATACTTGTAGTTATTATTATTTATTTATTCCTTGGAAATATAAAGGCAGTAATTGTTCCTGCAGTTGCATTGCCTGTAAGTTTGGTAGCATCTTTCTTGGGACTTTATTTATTTGGTTTATCAATAAATATTTTTGTTTTGTTAAGTTTTATTTTAGCAATTGGAATAATAACAGATGACTCAGTTATAATGACAGATGCAATTTATAGAAGAATTGAAAATGGAGAAAGCCCTTTAGTTGCAGCATACAAAGGATCAAAACAAATTAGTTTTGCAATCATTGCTACAACATTAATTCTAGTTGCGGTATTTATTCCTTTAATTTTTATTGATGGAATTGCAGGAACATTATTCAGAGAGACTGCTATAGCACTGTCATTTTCAGTTGTGGTATCTTCTTTTGTTGCACTTACATTGTCACCCATGTTAGCAAGTAAGTTTTTAAAGAAAGAACCTAAGCAAAATTTTATAGTTACTAAATTTGACAAGTTTTTTAAATCATTATCAAAATTTTATGAAGAAACATTGAGCTATTGGCTAAATAAGAAAAAAATTATTATTTCATTTATTGTCTTCACTATTATTGTCTCTAGTGTTTTATTTCATTTTACAAAAAAAGAATTGTTACCTATGGAAGATCGAGGTGTATATCTTGTTCTTGGATTTACAGATGAGGGGAGTTCTTTTGAATATACTGAAAAAAGAGCAGAAGATGTTGAAAAAAGATTAATTCCACTTCTTCAGGCTGAGGATAGTCCATACAAAAGATTTATAATGAGAGTGCCAGGCTTTGGCAGCAACAAAAATTCTTTTAACAGCTTTATAATAATTGCATTATTGGATGAGTGGGCTGAAAGAGATAAAAGTTCACTAACAATAATGAGGGAGGCAATTGGAAAAATTGTGACAGTGCCAGAAACTGTGGCTTTTCCAATTTCACCACAATCAATTAGAGTTTCTAGCTACAATAAACCAGTTCAAATGGTTATATTGGGCAGTACTTATGAAGAGTTAGAGGAAATACAATCCAAAGTTATTAGCAAGTTAAGACAAAATAAAAATTTATCAAGGATAGAGTCTGACTATTCTAGAGACAAACCAGAAATCAAACTGGTAATTAATAAAAACAAAGCTAAAGATTTAGATATATCTACTGACTCAATTGGGAAAACTTTAGAAACTCTTTATGGTGGAAAAACTGTAACAAAATTTAATAAACTTGGCAAAGAATATCCAATTATACTTCAGCAGTACTTAGCTGATAGAAGATCCCAGGAAGGACTTTCGAAAATATTTGTTAGATCAGAAAGTACTGGTAAACTTATTTCTTTAGCAAATTTAGTTGAATTCAGTGAGAAAGGGTCTGCAAAAAAATTAGCAAGATATAACAGACAGAGAGCTGTAACAATATCTGCAAATATATCTGAATCTTATACTCTTACAGAAGCAATTGCATATTTAGAGGAAACAATGGAAGAAATTGGCTCGTCCAATCAGATTGCATGGAAGGGTAAATCAGAAGAAATAAAAGAAACTAGCAATGAACTGTTTATTATTTTTGGATTAGCATTTCTAACTGCTTACCTGGTAATGGCTGCAACCTTTAATTCATTTATTCATCCATTCATTATTATGTTAACTGTTCCACTGGCATTGTTTGGAGGTTTGGTCTTTATTTTATTCTTGAACAGTTCAATTAATATCTTTTCACAAATAGCACTTGTCATACTAATTGGAATATCCACTAAAAATAGTATTCTAATCGTTGATTATGCCAATCAATTAAGGACGGCTGGAAAAAACATAGAATCATCTGTTAAGGAAGCCTGCCAATTAAGATTTAGGCCAATAATGATGACATCAATAAGCACAATGATAGCAATGATGCCTTTAGTTATAGGAAATATTGGACCGGGTGCTGGAGAGGCTTCAAGACTAGCTGTGGGTGCTACTATTCTAGGTGGAATGATTATATCAACATTCTTTACATTATATATAACTCCAACCATGTATTTGGTATTAGCAAAAAATACAAAACGAATAGACGCTGTTGATATTGAGCTAAAAAAACAACTTCGTTAAAATATAATATATTTATTTTTATTTAATCTTTTCTGACAATCCAGTAATTGAGACTTATATTTGTTAGATTGTTTTTCTACTTTTTTAGCTAAGCCTATAACTTTCTGATTATTCTTATAATTTTTATAACCACCCCACCCTTCATGATACGCAAGGTATTGTCTAAAAGCATCTTTCTTGGAAATTTTTAAAAGAGACTCCGTTTTATCGGTGTACCAACCAATAAAGTCCACACTATCTTTAAACCTTGTTCTTGTTGCTAACTTATTTCCAGTTTCATTTTTATATTGCTCCCAAGTTCCCTTTACTGCTTGTGAATATCCAAATGAACTAGATGGTCTCTTAAATGGTATAATCTTAAATAATTTTTGTCTTGGAGGTTTAGCTAACCAATCAAAGTCAGATTCCATCTTAATTATAGCTAGCTGAATATAAATTGGGGTTCCCCATTTTTTTTCTGTTTTTTTTGCATGTTTATACCAAAGATATCTTTCATTAAAAATTGAACAACTATTTGAGGTATTTTGAGGTATTGAGGAGCAGCCAGTAATAAAGATAATCAATAAAATTAAAAAATAATTTCTAAATTTTGACATACCTGATCACAATCTTATAGATAAATATTACCAATATAACACCCACTATATTTCCAAATAAATCACTCATTTCAAATCCACGAACTGGAATAATAATGTGAAATAATTCTAAAATAATTGATAGTAAAAATAAATAAACAATTAAAAAATTGATTTTTTTAGTATTATGAAAAGAAAATATTCCCAAACTTGTAAGTAGAACAAAAGCATAAATATGATTTGATGAAATTATAAAGTCTCCTGTAATAAGATCCTTAGTAATTTGGGGCTGTTTATAACAATTATCATATAAAAAGCAGCCGAAAATACTGCCTGGAAACAAATATAAAAGTATCAACATGATATTTGCAGAATAAAAACTTATTTTAAAAAAATTTTTAATTTTTTTCATAATAATCTTATTTATTTTATTTCTTTTATCAGTTATCAGAATATATCAAATGGCTCATTTAATTTTAGTAAGACATGGTCAAAGTGAATGGAATCTAGAAAAAAGATTTACAGGCTGGGTTGATGTTGATCTCACTGGACAAGGAAAATTAGAAGCTTGCAAAGCTGGTGAATATATTAAAGAAATTAAGATTAATATTAATCATTTTTATTCATCATTTCAGCTAAGAGCTATTAACACCCTAAAATTTATTCAGGATACATTAAGAGATAAAAGAGAACCAGTTAGAGCCTGGCAATTAAATGAAAGACATTATGGAGCTTTAACAGGACTAAATAAAGATGAAATGAAAGAAAAGCTTGGTGAGGATAAAATCTATGCTTTTAGAAGATCTTGGGATATTAAGCCAGATCCGTTAAGTAGAAATAATCCATATCACCCATTAAATATAGAAGTTTATAAAAGCATTCCAAAAGAAAATATTCCTGACACTGAGTCGCTTAAAGATACCTATGAAAGAGTAATGAGATTTTATGTTGATGAAATTCAAGAGAAACTAAAAAAAGATGAAAATATTTTAATTTCAGCTCATGGAAACTCTATAAGAGCACTATGCAAATTTTTATTCAAATTAGATAATCAAAAAATAACATTACTTGAAATACCGACAGGCAATCCACTTTTGATAAGTTTAGATTCAAAGCAAAATATTAAAAAATGCTCTTACCTAGATCAAGCTAGAGCTAAGGACTTATTGGTTTTCTAATAATTGGTTATAAACATTAAGATCTGTTAAATGTCTAAAGTCTTCTAAACTCTCAAAACCATATAACTCATCTTTATTAATTAACTTATTCCAAATATTTAAAATTGAAAAATTACTAACCTCATATGAGTCAAATAATCTCTTATTCAATATCTGGCACCCTGTATAAATTAAACGATTAAGTTCATCTTTTTTTATTGTGTTTTTTTTAAGATTGAAATCACCCCTCAAATTTTTGTCAAAACTCAATTTTTCATTGACTAATAAAAGTATATTTTTAACTTTATTTAAAAAATAAAACTTCTCCATATCCTCAATGTATTTCTTATAATTTTCATTCCATACAGTGTCTGGATTGAATGTAATAAAATCTGTTTCATTGGATGAATTTATCATATTCAAAATTCCACCACCTGTATTTAAAATATCTGAACCATCATTAATTATCTTAATTTCTAAATTAAATTTTTTATCTTTAAGAAATTGTTCAATTTTTTCACTAAGATAAAATGTGTTGATTAAAATGTTATTAATTCCCAAAGAATGTATTAAATTAATACAATTTTCTAATAAAGTTATTTCGTTTATCTTTAGAAGAGGCTTCGGGGTTGTTAGTGTTATTGGATTTAAGCGCTTACCATATCCAGCACATAAAATTAATGCAGTTTTAATTTTCATTTCTGATTTCGTATTTTTTTTGAAAAATTAAGTTCTAGCAAGCTTTTCAGCTGAGAAAATTTATTATCATTAGAAATTCTTAATTCAATTAATTTCCAAGCATAAGGAATTAATTTCAAATATTGCTTTTTCTTATCTCTCATAGCTAATCTTGTAAATATTCCAATGATTTTCATGTTTCTTAGAATGGATAATATTTCAAAATCACTTAATAATGTAGCCTCATTAACTATTTTTTTATTCAATTTCAGATAATAGCGATAAATTTTATCTTTAAATATCTTATCTGTCTTAAATCTAACATCGTCAATTAAGGAAGCTAAATCATAAGCGCTGTTACCAATTAAAGCATCCTGCGAATCGATAACACCTATTTTATTTTTAAACTTCATTAAATTTGACACATGAAAGTCCCTATGAACAAAAACTTTTTCTTTTGACTGAAGGTGCATTAGTAAAAACTTAATTTGTTTTTTTATATCAATTTTAAATTTGGTTAATTTATCTTTTTTTACAAATTGTTTTGCATACCATTCACAAAATAAATTTGCCTCATTGAATAACTTAACATTATCATAAATTGGAATTTTATAAGCTTTACCCTTAAAGTTTTTAGATTGGTTTTGTTTAATTTTTTGAATCACAGCAAGCAAATCAACAGATTTTTTGTAGAGAGTTTCTCGTTGGTTTTTATTTTTTTTTAATAGACTAAAAACTGAATCGTCTCCAAAATCTTCAATTTCTATATAATTTTTTTTATAACTTTCGCTATAAAGCTTAGGTGCTAAAACTTTATTTTTAATTAGAAGACTATTTATTGCATCATATATTAGCAAATTTTTCTCTTTTTCCTTAGAAGCATACACTATGATTGAATTTTTGTTTGATGACAACTTTCTATAAAAAGATCTAAATGATGCATCACCTTTAATTTTTTTTAATTTATTAGTAGTTTGGAGCATTTATTTTTTATTTTTAACTCTCTTAATTGTTAAACACCTTTTGCTTAAATCATCATTATATTCAAAAAATAAATCAATTTTGTTATCAATAGTTTCTTTTATTTTCTCAGGCCATTCAATTAATGTCACAATTTCTTCTCTATTTTCAAATAAACCAATATTTTTTATCTCACTATACTCAGTTAACCTGTACAAGTCATAATGCTGTATTATAAAATTTCCAACGTCATATTCATTTACCAAATTAAATGTTGGGCTAGTAACTTCGGTTAAATTTATTTTGTTTAATTGTTGAAGGTTATTAATGAGGTGTCTTATAAATGTTGTTTTCCCCACTCCTATTTCCCCATGAAAATAAGCTACATCTCCTTTATTTAGTGTTTTTGAAAATTTTTTAGCTAACTCAGATGTTTTATCTTCTAAGGAGATATCTATTTTTTCGCTATTAGTAGCGATAAGCATCTGGCTTGAATGGACCTTCTGTTTCAACACTTATATAGTCAGCTTGGTCTTTTGATAGTTTTGTAAGTTTTGCTCCTACTTTCTTTAAGTGAAGCATAGCTACTTTTTCATCTAATGATTTTGGTAACACATAAACTTTATTTTCGTAATTTTTGTGATTATCCCAAAGCTCAATTTGTGCCATTACTTGGTTTGTAAATGATGCACTCATTACAAAACTTGGATGTCCAGTTGCACAACCTAAATTAACCAATCTACCTTTGGCTAAAAGAATAATTCTCTTTCCATCAACTAATTCTATTTCATCAACTTCTGGTTTTACTTCTGTCCATTTATAATTTTTTAAGGCTTCTACTTGAATCTCATTATCAAAGTGACCAATATTACATAGTATTGCTCTATCTTTCATGTTTCTCATATGATCTGCTGTAACAATGTCTATATTACCTGTAGCTGTAACAACGATATCTGCTTTGCTTATTGCTTCATCCATTAAAACTACCTCATAGCCTTCCATTGCTGCTTGGAGTGCACAAATTGGATCCGCTTCTGTAACCATAACTCTTGCTCCACTTTGTCTTAAAGATGCAGCGCTGCCTTTTCCAACATCACCAAAGCCTGCAACAATTGCAACTTTACCAGACATCATAACATCTGTGGCTCTTCTAATTCCATCTACTAAACTTTCTCTACAACCATACAGGTTATCAAATTTTGATTTTGTAACTGAGTCGTTAACATTAATTGCTGGAATCATTAATGTTCCATCTTTTTCCATTTTATTTAATGCTTTAATTCCAGTTGTTGTTTCTTCTGAAACACCTTTTACTTCCTTTAACAAATCTTTGTAATCACTATGCATCATTGCAGTTAAATCACCGCCATCATCTAATAGCATATTAGCTTTCCAGTCTTTTTTACCTTCTATTGTTTGTCTTATGCACCATACAGCCTCCTCTTCAGTTTCACCTTTCCAAGCAAAAACTGGTATTCCTGCTTTAGCTATTGCTGCAGCAGCATGATCCTGTGTTGAAAAAATATTACAAGAAGACCATCTAACTTCTGCTCCAAGCTCTACTAAAGTTTCAATTAAAACTGCTGTTTGAATTGTCATGTGAAGACATCCTAATATTCTTGCTCCTTTTAAAGGTG
>CAJQTH010000021.1 GCA_905618905.1 uncultured Candidatus Pelagibacter sp.
AAGTGTTAGAACAATTGCAATGGATGCTACTGAGGGATTAAAAAGAGGAGACGAAGTAACTGCCACAGGATCTCCCATTATGGTTCCAGTTGGTCCTGAAACTTTAGGAAGAATTATAAATGTAATAGGTGAACCTATTGATGAAAAAGGTGAAGTTAAAACAAAAGAAAAGTGGCCAATTCACAGAGCTGCACCTGAATTTAGTGATCAATCGACAGAAACAGAAATTTTAGTAACAGGAATTAAAGTAGTTGATCTATTAGCACCATATGCCAAAGGTGGAAAAATTGGTTTATTTGGTGGTGCAGGTGTTGGTAAGACAGTACTTATTATGGAATTAATTAACAACGTAGCAAAAGCGCATGGTGGATTTTCTGTATTTGCTGGAGTTGGAGAAAGAACTAGAGAAGGAAATGATCTTTATCATGAGATGATAGATTCAGGAGTTATTAAACCTGAGGGACCAGGGTCAAAAGCAGCTCTAGTGTATGGACAAATGAATGAGCCTCCAGGGGCTAGAGCAAGAGTTGCCTTAACAGGTCTAACTGTAGCTGAGTATTTTAGAGACCAAGAAGGACAAGATGTATTATTCTTTGTTGATAACATTTTTAGATTTACTCAAGCAGGTTCAGAAGTTTCTGCACTATTAGGAAGAATTCCTTCAGCTGTTGGATATCAGCCTACACTTGCAACAGATATGGGTAACCTTCAAGAAAGAATTACCACAACTAACAAAGGTTCTATTACATCTGTGCAGGCGATTTATGTACCGGCAGATGATTTGACGGATCCAGCACCTGCCACATCTTTTGCTCACTTAGATGCAACAACAGTATTATCTAGACAAATTGCTGAAATTGGAATTTATCCAGCAGTTGACCCACTAGACTCTACTTCTAGAATTTTAGATCCAAGAATAGTTGGAGATGAACATTATAGAGTTGCAAGAGAAGTACAAAAAATTCTTCAAACTTATAAATCCCTTCAAGATATTATTGCAATTTTAGGAATGGATGAACTTTCTGAAGAAGACAAATTAACAGTAGCAAGAGCTAGAAGAATTCAAAGATTCTTATCACAACCTTTCTTTGTTGCAGAAGTCTTTACTGGTTCTCCAGGAAAATTAGTAGATTTAGAATCTACGATTAAAGGTTTTGCTGCAATTTGTAATGGTGAGTATGATCATTTACCTGAAGCTGCATTTTATATGGTGGGAACAATTGAAGAGGCCATAGAAAAAGCGGAAAAAATGGCAAAGGATGCTGAAGCATAATGAGTGAAGAGTTTAAGATAGAAATAGTAAACCCTGAGAAATCTTTTCTTTCAAAAGAAGATGTAACAGAAGTTGTTATACCTGCTTTTGAAGGAGAAATGGGGATTTTAAAGGACCATATCTCAATTATTTCATTCTTAAAGCCAGGTATTATTAAAATCTTTTCTAAGTCTGGAGAGGAACAATATTATGTTGAAGATGGAATTGTTGAATTTAAGAATAATAATTTATCAGTGCTAACAAGCTCAATTTTTGATATCAAAGATTTTGATAAAGATAAAATTAGTGAACTACTAACACAAGCAGAAGAGTATTCAAAAAATAGTGAAATTACAGATCAAAATAAATATTTAGTGGATCAAAAAATTGATGTGCTAAAAACTCTTAACTAAGAATCTCTTTAACTTTTTTTTTAACATCCTCATATACGTGTAATTTAAAGTCTACAACTAGGTCAGTTATATTTTCAAGATCAATCCACTTCCATTCACAGAACTCAGGATTTTTAGTTTTAATATTAATTTCACTATCTTGCCCTAGAAATCTCATTACAAACCATTTTTGTTCTTGACCTCTATACTTGCCTTTCCATATCACACCGAGTAAATTCTTAGGTAGCTCGTAAGAGATTAAACCATCAAGTTCCTTTATTAAGTCAACATTTTTTATACTGGTTTCCTCTTCTAATTCTCTATAGGCAGCAGTTAAGTAGTCCTCACCCTTATCAACACCACCTTGAGGCATCTGCCAGAAATTTTTTTGATTATCTATTCTTTGTGCAACAAAGATTTTATTATCTTTATTTAAAACAACAATTCCAACTCCACTTCTAAGAGGCAGGCTTGTATTATTGTTTGTCATTTATCCGTTGAGTAATTTTATTGCAAAGTTTAATTGATTATCTGTCTCAGAATTAAATTTAAAGTCTTCTGAACTTTCTACTACTTCTATATCAGGTGTTACTCCAACTTTTGAAATAGATTTTCCTGAAGGGAGATAATATTTTGCAATTGTTAGTCTAATAGCTCCTCTATTCTTAAGTGGAATTATTGATTGTACAGAGCCTTTTCCATAACTATTCTCACCAACTAAAATTGCTCTTTTATGATCTTTTAATGCGCCAGCTACTATTTCTGACGCTGATGCTGACCCATAATTAATAAGTATAATTAGTGTCTTACCATTTGTTAAATCACCTTTTTTAGCAAACCATTTTCGATTTTCTGAGGCTTGACGACTTCTTGTTGATACAATCTCACCATTTTCTAAAAAAAAGTCTGAAATTTTAATTGCCTGAGAAAGTAAGCCACCAGGGTTATTTCTTAAATCTAAGATATATCCCTTTAGATCTTTATTTTTATTTAATTTATTAATCTTTTCTTTAATTTGTTTACTACTATTTTCGTTAAAGGAAGTTAGTCTTATATAACCAATATTATTATTTATAAGTTCAGATTTAACAGATTGAACCTGAATAACCTCTCTTGTTATATTAAAAATTAATGCTTTTTTTGCACCTCTTCTTCTAACTGTTATTTCAATACTCGATCCTACAGGTCCCCTCATTAACTCTACTGCTTGCATTAATGATTTCCCCTGAACCTGAGTATTATTAATCTTTACAATATAATCACCAGCTTTTAAACCTGCTTTTGATGCTGGAGTATTATCTATTGGTGATATCACTTTCACAACACCTGCTTCCATGCCAACTTCAATACCAAGCCCACCAAATTCTCCACTTGTTTCAGTTTGCATACCCTCAAAACTTTCAGGTGTCATATATGCAGAATAGGGGTCTAGTGATTGTAATAAACCATTTATGGCAGAATCCATACTCTTTGATTGATCTACTTCATCAACGTATTCTTTACTAATTTTTTCAAGCACCTCACTAAACAAATCAATTTTTTTATATATATCGGTATTTTCAGAAAAACTTTTTTGAAAAGCAAATAACAGTATTATAAAAAAAATAAAAAATCTTTTAATCAAAATCATATCATCACTTTTTCTCTAGGAATGACTTGTGACCATATCTTTTCCAATTCATAAAACTTTCTTTTATCTGGATGAAATATGTGAACAATCAAGTCTATACCATCAACTAATTTCCAATCCATACTTTCTTTTCCCTCAATCTTAGAATTTTTTACTCCATTGGTCTTTAATTTTTCTAATACCATCTCAGATAAAGCTTGAATATGCCTAGAAGAAGTTCCACTTGCTATAATCATATAGTCAGCCATTGAACTTTTATTCTTAAGATCTATTGAAATAATATCTAGGGCTTTATTAGAATCTAGGGTTTTTAGGATTAAATTTTTAAGGTCTGAGTTTTTTTCCATTAATACATTTAACCTTATCAAATTTTTCTTAATTGAGAAGATGAAATATTGACTTTTTTAAAATTAATAAAAGATAATTTTTTTTTATTTACACCATTAAAGGTAACAGACTTTAATGATTTTGCTTTATATCCCTGTCGATCAAATACAAGAAGATTGCATTTTTTTATAATGGATTTCCATTTATGCCATTTATGAAAATTAATTAGATTGTCAGCACCCATAATGAAATAAATCTCAAATTTTTTATCTTTATCCAGATAATTGATGAGGTCGATTGTTTTATTGGAACGAACTTTTTCTTCATAAAACTTAACTTTAATAAAATTATTTTTGCCAATGAATTTTTTTGCAAATTTTATTCTATCCTTTAGATCTGTTTTACTTGTGTTTTTAAACGGGTTTTGTTTGGTAATTGCCCATATAATATTTTTTAATTCTAATATTTTTTTAGCTTGTTTAGAGATTTCCAAATGGCCCTTGTGAGCAGGATCAAAAGTTCCCCCCAAGATTCCAATTTTTGTCTTTTTTTGTTTTAAGTTATTTTCTAGTTTTACCATTACTAACAATTTCGTATTTGTATGAAACGAGCTGTCCTAATCCAACAGGCCCTCTTGGAGGTAATGTGTTTGTCGAAATGCCAACCTCACCACCAAAACCGAATTCACCACCGTCAGCAAATTGAGTGGATGTATTATGCATTGCTATAGAGCTTTTAACATTTTTTAAGAACTTATTTGCAGTTTTTTTATTTTTAGTAACGATAGAATCCGTGTGCATAGTTCCATATTTGTTAACATGATTAATGGCATCGTCACAATCTTTGACTGTTTTTACAGAAACTGCTGCTGATAAATATTCAGTAGACCAATCTTTTTCTTTTGCTGGATAAATTTTTCCCTTGTAATATTTTTTTAAAAAGTGATCTCCATATATCTTGCAATGATTTTCTTCTAACTTTTTTAAAATTGGGTTACAGAATCTCTTAACAATTTTTTCATGTATTAAAATTGTTTCCGTAGCTCCACAAATACTAGTGTTTCTTAGCTTAGCATTGAATATAATGTTTGTAGCCATCCTTAGATTAGCATCCTTATCAATAAAAGTATGACAAAGACCTTCCAAGTGACCGATAATAGGGACACTTGAAAATTGTTGAACTCTTTTTACTAAATTTTTTCCACCACGAGGTATTATTACATCAATATAATCTTTCATTCTTGAAAGCATAAAGTCGACCATTTTTCTGTCTTTAGAATCTATAAATTGAATAAAGTTTTCGTTCACTTTATTTTCTTTAAGCGATTTTCTAAATAGTTTTGCTAAAATTTTATTAGTATTTATGGCCTCAGAACCACCTTTTAAAATTACAGCATTTCCAGATTTGAAGCATAAGCTTGCAATATCAGATGTAACGTTAGGTCTACTTTCATAAATAACACCTATAACACCAATAGGTATAGACACTCTGCTAATTGTTAAACCATTTGGTCTGCGCCATTTTTCTAAAGTAGTATCAACAGGATCTTTTAAGTTAGCAATTCTATCTATAGAATTTTTTATGCCTATTAATTTTTTTTCATCGATAGTTAATCTTTCTATTAGATTGCTTTTTAAGCCTTTGCCAAGAGCAAATAGAACATCTTTTTGGTTAGCTTTAAGTATAGACTGTTTTTCTTGACCTAATAAGAAGGCATATCTTTTTAAAATTTTATTTTTAGTTTTTGAATTAATTTTATCAAGTGATGCTTTTCTTGCATTTTGACCTATTAATCTCATATATTTACTCATTTTATACCTCTACTATATCATCTTTATGAATTACTTCTGATTTAGAAATATATCCTAGCAATTTTTCTATCTCTTTTGAGTGGTGACCCATAATTTTTTCTATTTCATTCGATGAAAAAGAACTAAGTCCTCTTGCGCATTCGTAATTATTTCTATCTAAAACTTTGATGTGATCACCCTTGCTAAAACGGCCAGACACTTTTTTTATTCCTGCCGCTAATAAGCTTTTACCATTTGAAAGTGCCTGTTTTGCACCATCATCAATAATAAGTGCGCCCTTAGGTGAAATAGAGCTGATAATCCATTTCTTTCTAGCAGCCAATTTTGAAACTTTAGGTAAAAACCATGTGCAATTATTCTCTTCAGTTATTTTTTTAATAGGTCTGCTTAATAATCCATTTGCTATTACCATTTGGCATCCTGATAATTGACAGATTTTTGCAGCATCTATTTTAGTCTTCATACCACCTGTGCCATGCTCACTAATACTTTTAGTGGCTATTTTTTCTATATCTTTATCTATATTTTTAATTTCTTTTATTAATTTTGCATTTTTATATATTTTTGGATTGTGCGTATAAAGACCGTCTACATCAGAAAGTAATATAAGTGAGTCTGCGCCTGATATTTGTGCAACACGAGATGCTAATCTGTCATTGTCACCATACTTAATCTCTGAAGTAGCAATAGTATCATTTTCATTAACTATTGGCACAAAGCCTAGTTTAAATAAGTTATCAAAAGTTCTTTTTGCATTAAGGGCCCTTCTTCTTTGTTCTGTGTCTTCCAAAGTGAGAAGAATTTGAGAAATATTAATTTTCAATTTAACAAATATTTCTGAGAATAAATTCATTAGTTCAATTTGCCCAATAGATGCAACAGCCTGACTTTTATCAATTTTAAGGTTTTTTTTGCTAATATTTAGTTTTTTGCAACCCATTGCTATTGCTCCTGAGCTTACAATAATAATTTTTTTATTCTGTTTTATTAGTTCCTGAATATCTTTAGCAAATTCAGTAAGCCATTTTTTTCTTACTTTTTTTTTGTCATCTATTAACAAAGATGAGCCAATCTTAATTACAATTATTTTAGAATCTTTAAGATACATAGGAGAGTAATTTAGCTTTAATTTTAGATATTGAGCCTTTTTCTAATGTTGAGAGTGTAACCACCTCAGAATTTTTATTTTTAGAAAAATTCTTTAAAATTTCTTTCACCTCTTCTTCCTCTAATAAATCTGTCTTATTTAATACAACTATTTCTTTTTTTTCTAGTAAATCTTTACTGTAACTCCCAAGCTCATTTCGAACTTGTTTATAAGTATTTTCAAGGTCTTCATCAGTAATATCTATTAAATGCATTAAAGTTTTACATCTTTCTATGTGTTTTAAAAATTGAATACCAAGACCTACACCTTCATGTGCACCTTCAACTAATCCAGGGATATCAGCTAGAGTTATTTCCTTATCATCATAACTTGCAACACCAAGATTTGGATTTAGTGTTGTAAATTTATAGTTTGCAATTTTAGGCATCGCATTTGTAATGGCAGCCAGTAAGCTTGATTTACCTGCGTTAGGTAATCCAACAATACCAACATCAGCAATAGTTTTTAATTGAAGCCAAATTACATATTCTTCACCGATTGCACCTTTAGTAAATTTTTTTGGAGCTCTATTAGTGGAACTTTTAAATCTAGTGTTTCCAAGGCCACCTTTGCCACCATTAGCTACAATAAATTCTTCACCTTCTTTTTTAAAATCATAAATTAAAGTTTTATTATCTTCTTCAAAAACTTGTGTACCTATTGGAACTTTTAAAAATAAATTTTCTCCACCATGACCTGTACGATTTTGTCCAGAACCATTTACTCCTCTTCCTGCTTTATGGTGTTGTTGAAATCTATAATCGATAAGAGTATTTAAATTTCTTTCTGATCTTAGGAATATGGTACCACCTTTACCTCCATCACCACCGTCGGGTCCACCGTATTCAATAAATTTCTCTCTACGAAAGCTAGGAGAACCATGCCCACCATTGCCGGCTTTTACATAAATTTTTACTTGATCTAGAAACTTCATATTACAACTGTTAGTTTTTAGTTGTACTACTAATTGGGTTTTACGGAAACGAATGTTCTGTCTAATCTACCTTTTTTAAATACTACTTTTCCTTCAACAACAGAAAAAATTGAATGATCTTTTCCCATTCCGACATTTTCACCGGGAAAAATTTTAGTTCCTCTTTGTCTAACAATTATGTTTCCAGGAATTACTACTTCACCACCGTACTTCTTAACGCCAAGTCTACGACCAGCACTATCTCGTCCATTTCTCGATGATCCACCTGCTTTTTTTGTAGCCATAATTTACCTAATTTATTTATTAACTGCTTCAGCTTCTACTTTAGCTTCAACCTTTTCAATTTTTTTAGTTGGTTTAACCATTTTTTCCGCTTCAGATAAAATTTTACCATCTTTAGAAAATATTTTACTAATTCTTATTAATGAATATTGCTGTCTATGACCATTTTTTCTTCTAGAATTTTGTCTTCGTCTTTTTTTGAAAATTAATATTGTTCTATTTTTTCCATTTTCAACAAGATCTGCTTCAACTTTCGCACCCTCAACCGTCGGTGATCCAACTTCAATATTTTTGTCATCTCCGTAAGCTAAAATTTCTTTAAACTCTATCTTAGTTTCAAGCTTAGAATCCTCTAATCTTTCAATTTTAAGTATTTCTCCAGCCTTTACTTTGTACTGTTTTCCACCTGTTTGTATGATTGCGTATGACATTGTTTAATCTATTTTTTATAATCAGCAATATAGTCGGGGACCTATTATAGTCAAGTCCGAATAAGTTAGAAATTGTCCTTTAAATTCCTCAATTTTGAAAAGATTTTTTCTGTATCTGATCTAAGAAAAATATTGCACTCTAATTCCTCTTTAATAGTGGATGGAATAGTAGGTAGATTATTTTTTAATTTTTCATTTATATCTTTAATCTTAATTTTTAGGTTTTCATTATCTTTATCATGAGTAATACAAAATTTAGAGTTTTGTTTAGTATATTCATGCCCACAATAGATCTTCGTTTTTTCTGGCAGTGCTTTTATTTTCATTAATGAATTATACATCTGAGAGTATGTTCCTTCAAAAATCTTACCACAACCAAGTGAAAAGAGAGTGTCTCCTGTAAAAATAGACTCTTCATTATAAAAATAAAAACATATATGACCAATGGTATGACCGGGTATATGAAATATTTTAGCCTGGAAATTTTCTTTGTGCCAAATGTCTTGATCACTTACCAGCATATCTATTCCCGGAATTCTATCCTTATCTCCTTTATATCCAATAACACTAGCTCCATATTTTTCTTTTAATTCTATATTACCCCCCACATGATCATAATGATGATGTGTATTTAATATATATTTTAAATGTATATTTTTATCTTCCAAATATTTGATGATAGGATTTGCTTCACTGGGATCAATTACACATGCTATATTTTTAGTTTTATCAATAATTAGATAAGAATAATTATCTTGTAAGCAGGGTATTATCTGAATTTCCATTTAACTCTCAATTAAAAAAATACCTAGTTCTGCTGATAAATTTTTAATATTTAGATTAAGTTTATTAATAGAAGATATTTTTTCGTTATGTAGAGCTAATGAATTATCTAATTTAATTCTTCTATTTTCACAAAAATTATAAAAATCTTTTATGGTACACATATGAAGGTTAGGGGTATTATACCACTCATCAGGCAGATTTTTTGTAATTGGCATTGTTCCTTTAATTAATAGGTGAAGCCTTACTTTCCAAAAACCAAAATTAGGTATTGTAACAATAGCTTTTTTACCAACCCTCAATAGCTCTTTGATAACTATTTCAGGATTTAAAAATGCTTGCAGTGTTTGACTTAAAATAACAAAATCAAAGGAGCTGTCAGGAAATTGTAATAGATCTTTTTCTGCATCACCCTCAATAACAGTTAGTCCTTTTGATAGACATTTTTGAACATTATCTTTTGAGATCTCTATTCCCCTTATATCTATTTCTTTATTATACTTAAGATATTCCATTAATATACCATCTCCACAGCCCACATCTAAAACTCTAGTATTTTTTTCAATTAGATCAGAGATTATTTTAAATTCTTGTTTCATGTTTAGTTTTTAGAATAAGCTGTTTTAATATAATCACCTAGAGTATTTAAAAATTTAGGAACTTTTAAAAGGAATGAATCATGCCCTTTGTCAGATTCAATTTCGACAAATCCGACCTCAGCACCTATGGCATTTAAGGCTATAACAATTTCTTTATTTTCGGAAGTTGGATAAAGCCAATCAGAAGTAAAAGATATAATAAGAAACTTAGTTTTAGTTTTTTCGAATGCTTTAGATAAATTACCGTGATGTTCTTTTATTAGATCAAAATAGTCCATCGCTCTTGTTATGTATAGATAGCTATTGGCATCAAATCTATCAACAAATACGGATCCTTGATATCTTAAATAACTTTCTATTTGAAAGTCTGCATCAAAACCAAATTTTAGGTCATCTCTTTCTTGCAACTTTCTTCCAAATTTTTCCTGTAGACCATTTTTAGATAAATAAGTTATATGTGCAGCCATTCTTGCAACAGACAATCCTTTGTTAGGATTTTTATTTTGATTGGAGTAATCACCATTTTCCCAATTAGCATCAGCCATAATTGATTGTCTGCCAAGTTCATTAAAAGCAATATTTTGCGCTGAATGACTAGCTGTGCAGGCTATTGGAATAGCAACTTTTGCTTTATCAGGAAAGTTATTAACGAACTGAAGTGTCTGCATTCCACCCATAGACCCACCAATAACAGCAAATAATTTATCAATGTTAAAAAAACTTAAGAGATTAAATTGTGCATTAACCATGTCATTAATAGTGATGACAGGAAAAGTGGTACCATATTTTTTATTAGTATCGGGGTTAATTTCACTAGGACCATACGAACCCATACACCCACCAATAACATTGGCACAAATTACAAAATATTTATCAGTATCAATGGCTTTACCAAGTCCAACAGCGTATGACCACCAACCCTCTTTTTTAGTAATTGGATTTATTCCAGAAACAAACTGATCACCAGTTAAAGCATGAAAAATAAGAATAGCATTATTTTTTTTCTCATTTAGAGAGCCATAAGTCTCATAAGCCAGAGAATAATTATTGATAGTTTTACCACAATCTAATTTTAATGGTTTATCAATTATAATATTTTTTATGTTCACATTTTTATTCATAAATATTAGCCAAATTTGAATTGTGAGGGAAAAAAACTTATTTAGCGGTTTTTTAAGCGCTCGCAATTCAGTTAAATCAGCGCACATTTTTTGTACTAGATAGTATTTCTTATGTCAATTTTTTTTAAAAAATGACTTATTCTATATGAAAGGATAATATTTTATTTATAAGGTAAATTAAATTAATAAAATGACAGTTCCAAAATTCAAGAAATTCAAAATAGAAGCTTATAAACCAGGAAAGTCAAATATAGCAAAAATACGAAATGTCATAAAATTGTCAGCAAATGAGTCAGCTCTTGGCGTCAGCCCAAGAGTAAAAAAAATTTTACAGAATAAAGAATTGTTAATATCAAAGTATCCAGACGGTAAAGCAAAAAACTTAAGAAAAGAAATTTCAAAAAAATATAAATGTGATTTTGAGAAAATAATTTGTGGTGCAGGGTCAGATGAAATTATTCAAATGATTTGCCAGTTGTACTTAAAACCATCTGATGAAGTGATTGTTCCTCAATATAGCTTTTTAATGTACAGGATATATGCTCAAATAGTGGGGGCAAAAGTTGTTTTTTCTAAGGAAGAAAATTTTAAAGTTTCAATAAATGAAATTATTAAGAAAGTATCAAAAAAAACCAAACTTGTATTTATTGCTAACCCCAACAACCCAACAGGAACATACTTAAGTAGAGCAGAGCTAATAGACTTAAGAATGAAATTGAATAAAAATATTTTACTAGTTTTAGACGATGCGTATTTTGAATATATGAAAAATAAAGATTATAAATCTGGTTTAGATTTATTTAAAAATAAGGATAATGTTGTTGTGATAAGAACTTTTTCAAAAATATATGGACTGGCCTCGTTAAGAGTTGGCTGGGGTCATGGCCCCAAGAAAATTATCTCTGCAATGAATTTAATTAGACCTCCATTTAATGTAAATCAAGTTGCACAGATGGCAGCAATAGAAGCTTTAAAAGATAGAAACTTTATTAATCAATCTGTGAAACATAATATCATAGAAGCAAATAAAGTTAGAAATGATTTAGAAAAACTAAAAATTTTTTCAAATGAGGTAACAGCTAATTTTTTACTGTTAAATTTTGATAAATGTAAATTTTCAGCTAATTATATTTTTAACAAACTGCAGTCAAAAGGAATTATATTAAGATCTACAGAGGATGGATATAAAATTAAAAACAAATTAAGATTAACAATTGGATCTAAAAAAGAGAATATGAGATTCATAACAACGATCAAGACTATCTTTAATTAATTATGAAAAATATTTTAATTATAGGCTGTGGTTTAATTGGCTCTTCATTGTTAAGATCAATATCTGAAAAAAAAATAGCTAAAAAAATATTTGTCTATGAAAAATCAAAATCAAATATTTCAAAAATCAAAAAATTAAAATTACCATGTGAAATTATAGATGATTTAAAGAAAATTATCCCAAACTTAGATTTAATAATATTTTGCACCCCACTAGGAGAATATGAAAAAATAATTTTAGAGATAAATAGATATTTATTACCTAAAACTATTATTACAGATGTTGGATCATCTAAAGAAAAGTCTATGGACTTAATTAAAAGAAAATTGAAAAAAGGAATTTTTTGGACATCCAGTCACCCTATTGCAGGGTCAGAAGTTAGTGGACCAGAAAACGGGGTAAAAAATTTATTTCTTAATAAATGGTGCATATTAATAAAAGAAAAAAATACCAATAGAAAACACCTTCTGATACTTACCAAGTTTTGGAAAAAAATTGGTTCAAATGTTGCAATTATGGACTCAAAAAAACATGATACGGTTTTTTCTATGACAAGTCATTTACCTCATTTAATTGCATATAACTTGGTTAAAACAGCGACAGATTTTGAAAAACAACAAAAGTATGAATTAATCAAATTCAGTGCAGGTGGTTTGAGAGATTTTTCAAGAA
Organism: uncultured Candidatus Pelagibacter sp.; assembly: GCA_905618905.1. Taxonomy (GTDB): domain Bacteria; phylum Pseudomonadota; class Alphaproteobacteria; order Pelagibacterales; family Pelagibacteraceae; genus Pelagibacter. Next base: position 12,655 of record CAJQTH010000021.1, read on the forward strand.
TTGCAGCATCTAATGAAATTATGTGGAGAGATGTTTTTTTTAATAATCAAAAAAATATTTCAAAAGCTATTGATTTATTTATTAAAAATTTACGAGCATTTAAAAAGGATATTCAATCAAGAAATAATAAATCAATAATTAAAAAGCTTATAGATACAAAAAAAGTTAGAAAAAAAATAATAAAATTAAAGCAAGATATAAATAAGCCCGATTTTGGAAGAAAAAATTAAACTTTTATATTTTTGATTAGCTCATCCAGATATACTCTAAAGTAATCAGATGATTTTACAGCAGATTTATAGATAGGTTTTCTTACTTGAGCCCAGCTAGCAGTTTTTATAGATTTTGAATTATTTTCATGTTTTAAACAATTTTCTTCCCATTCTAAATTACAAAAAGCTAATAGGCCTTTAATTTCTTTTTTTGGATTTTCTACTAATTTTTCATAATTTATATTAAAAAATTCATCTGCAAATAATTCTTTCCAAAACTTTATATAATCTTGATATAGAGAATAATATTTGGCAAGGTTATTTAGGTTATTAGAAAAAGGCAATGATGTAGAAAAATAATTTTTATAATTGGACCAACAGATATCAATAGGGTCTCTATTACAATTAATAATTTTTGAGTTAGGGAAAACTTTTTTAATAAAACCAATATATCTAAAATTTAGTGGTGCCTTATCAATAAAAACTTTGTCTGAAGAATCAATCATTGATATTTTGGAAATATATTCTTCTTGTATTACTTCTAGTAAATTTGTTAAATCGTTATTTTTAATGGAGGTTAATTGTTGATTATCTAAAATTTTATTATGTATACTATTAGATAAAAAAGGAAGCTCTCCTCCTCCAAAAACATTTGAGTGAGAAGAAATTATTTGCTCCACTAAAGATGTACCGGACCTTGGCATGCCTACTATAAAAATTAATTGGCGTATGTTTTTATTTATCTTAATATGATTTATATATTTAATTGTTTCTTTAATTTTATTAAAATTTTTAATATCCTGATGAGTATCATATCTAACAATTTCGCTTAGGTATTGATTTGCTTTATTAAGGTTTCTAAAAGAATCTTCATATCTTTTTATATCTTCAAAACTTTTTCCAAGTGCAAAATGTAAATGTATTAGTTGATTTTTACTAAGAGTTTTATCTTCAATTTTACTAATCATTGTTTTGAGGTGATGACTATCATCTCTGTATTTTGTAAATGTTGAAATTAATCGATCTGCCTCAGTAAATTTTGGATCGATGCTTAAAATTTTATTTAAATGATACTCGGCATCATCGAATTTTCCCAAAGTTATATAGATTGCTGCTAAATTAAATTGTGTTTCGGTTAGATTTTCATTGATTAGTAATGACTTTTTATAAAAAAAAATAGCTTCATCTATCTGATTTAGATCTTTTTTAAGATTACCAATATTATTTAATATATTTATATAGTTTGGTGCAACATCAAGCCCTTTTTTAAAATAATGTTCTGCTTCTTCAAAGCTTTCTAACTTGTGTTTACTTATTCCCATGTTGTTCAAAAAATAAGGATTCTTTGGGTTCTTTTTAAGAGCTTCCTCCATAATCTTTACAGAAAGATCAAATTTTCCTAAACTTTGATATGCAATTGATAGGATATTATAAATTATTTGATGACTTCGATTTCGTAATAAACCTTTAGCTTCAGCTATTACCTCATCGAATAGACCAGCACTCAATTTATTGGTTAATATATCAGTTTTTATCTTTAATTGTTGATCAGATATCATTGAATTTTTTAATACTCGTTACATCTAAATTAGATTTTTTCTTAATTTCTAAAACAGTATCTTTAATATTCATTCTCACAACTTTTTTTTTTGGACCATAAGCATGAATTAAATAATTATTATTAAGACAAATTGCAACATGCCCTTTCCAATAAATAAGGTTATTTTTTTTATATATATTTTTTTTATTAACTTTGTTAAAAAATTTTACCTGATCTTTAGTATCTCTTGGACAAAACATGTTATTAAATTTAAAAAAAATTTGAACTAAAGCAGAGCAGTCAACACCTTTGTAGCTATTACCACCCCATTTGTACTTTACATCTTTAAAAATTTTAACATTATCAAAAAGTTTATTTTTACTTTTAATGGGGTTCACATCTTTTCTTTTAATCCAGTATTTATCAAAATTATAAAATTCACCTTTATACTTTTTTACTTTGATGAATGAACAAAAGGTAATCTGTTTATCTAATTTAGATTGTGTATTAGGCTTAGTATATAGAGAAGCTTTTAAAACTGAAATCTTATGTGTTTGTTTTTCATTTTCAGGAAATTTTCCCCTTTTAATATATCCAACATAATTATCGTAAAAAGTTTTAATTTTTAATGTATTATTGAATCTTTTAATTATTTTAAATTTATCTCCATACAAAAGTTGTGTAGATATTTTTTTCTTGGAAGAACTATCTTCATAAACATTTAGAATTAATCTATTATTTATCATTCAATTTTTTATTGGAGCTACTTTTGATAGCCATATTATTAATATTAATACTGGTACACCAAGTAAAGCAGTAACTATAAAGTAATTTGAATAGCCGATGGCATCAACCCAACTACCAGAATAACCAGCGATTAATTTAGGTATAAAAAGCATTATCGAGCTAAATAGTGCATATTGTGTTGCTGTGAACTTTATAGATGTTAGGCCAGATAAATAGACTACAAATGCGGCGCCAGCAAATCCACTTGCTATATTATCAGCAGTAATTACAGCTATTAAAAATTTAATGCTCGCCTCAGATATAGCAAGCCAGGCAAATAATAAATTACTACAAGAGGCTATCAATGCACCTAAAAATAGTGATTTCATTGTTCCAAATTTCAAACAAAAAAATCCACCCAAAAACCCACCTATTATCGTAGCAAAGACGCCAAAAAATTTTGAATATGTTGCTATTTGATTTATGTTAAACCCTTTTTCAAGATAAAATATATTTGCCATGACGCCCATTACAACATCTGCTATTCTGTAAAGACCTACTAGTAAGAGTATGGAAAAAGCAAACTTTCCATATCTTTCTATAAAATTTAATATTGGATCAAAATATATCTTTTTAACTTTTTTTTTAGAAATATATTTAGTGTTTATTAAGAAGAAAATAATAATTCCAAAAAAAGAAAAACATAAAATAATTCTCATAACAGAGAATAAGAATTTTTTTAGTATTTCACTTGTTTCAAAGGGATTTTCAATAAGGTTATATAAAAAAATAAAGCCAGCTAATGAAAGAATGAAAATAAATAAAAATTTTGCATGCTCATTAATTTTTAAGATATTTTTTTTGTTTATTTTAGGTTCTTCTGACCATAAAGTTGTTGCTATGCCAACAAGCATGAATAGAGCCATAATTAAATAAACAATTTTCCATACATCTTTATTATATATTTCACTACCAAAGTAAGATGCGAGCCATAAACTGCCTGCACCACCAACTAACATTGCTAACCTATATCCCGCTATATACATGGATGAAAGTGGGCCCTGTAAATATTGTGGTGCTGACTCTATCCTGAATGCATCAATCACAATATCTTGTGTGGAACTAAATATGGCCAAAGATGTTATTGATATTGTAATAAATATTAAGCTTTCCGCAGGGTCTGTTAATGAAGTTAAAATTAATGAAATAATAATCATCAATTGAGTAAAGAGTAACCATCCTCTTCTGTGCCCTAATTTTTCAAAATAAGGAATTCTAAAGTTATCAACTATTGGGGACCATAAGTATTTAAATGCATAAGTAAAACCTACCCAGCTAAACAGTGTAACAGTACTTCTATCGATACCAGCTTTAAATAGCCAAACAGATAAAGTAGAAAACACTAGAAGTATAGGTAGTCCTGATGAAAATCCAAGAAGCAACATCTTTAATGTTTTGTCTTTAAAAAAAATATTAATATTTTTATCTTTCAATTTATTGTCTCCAAAAGGATGGTAGAAATAATACAAGTATTGCAAATAATTCTAATCTACCTAATATCATTCCAAGACTTAAAATCCATTTAGATATTTCGGGTATATTTGAAAAATTGCCATTAGGGCCAATTGTAGAGCCTAACCCTGGGCCAACATTGGAAATTGATGTGGCAGCCCCTGAGATTGAGGTTACAAAATCTAAGCCACTTAAAGATAAAAATGCAGTTATTAAAAAAAATATAACCAAGTAAAGAAAAATAAAAGAGATAATTGAAGCCATAAATTTATCATCTACTTTATTTTTATCATATTTAATTACAAATATACCTCTTGGATAAATATTTTTTTTTAATTGATTAACAATAAATAAATATAAAATTTGAATTCTAAAAATTTTAATTCCACAAGTTGTTGAGCCAGCACAACCACCAATAAACATTAGAGTTAAAAAGAAGATTAGTGGAAAATTTCCCCATCCATCAAATTCTCCAGTGACATATCCCGTACCAGTTAAGATAGAAATAACGTTAAAAACAATTACTCTTATATTAATTTGAGAAAAATCTTTATTTTGAAAAAGTGAATAAATAAAAAGTAGAATAATTGAAAAAATAATTATCTTAATAAATGATTTAATTTGGACATCGGAAGTAAATATTTTTTTATTACCATTTAAAAATTTTATATAAGCTATGAAAGGTAGGCTACCCAGTATAATAAAAACCATCGATGATATTTCAATGGGTAAACTATTAAAATATCCTATAGATTCATTATAATTCGAAAATCCACCCGTTGCTATTGTAGTCATGGAGTGAGTTAGGCTATCAAAAATATTCATACCAAAAATTTTATAGGTAACAGCACAAAGTGTTGTTAACACCAAATATACATAAATTAATCTAAGAGATATTTCCTTAGATTTTGGTAATAACTTTTCTGAAGAATCGTTACTTGAAATCTTAAATAACTGCATTCCCCCAACGTTCATTATTGGCATTAGAGTTATTGCCATTACAATAATACCAATTCCTCCCAACCATTGAAGCATAGCTCGCCATAAAAGTATTGATCTAGGCGCCCCCTCTAAGTTTGAAATAATTGTAGATCCAGTAGTAGTAATACCAGACATACTTTCAAAAAAAGAATCAGTAATTGACAGTTCAAGAGTAGAAAAAATAAAAGGTAAAGAGCCAAATATTGCAATACTCAACCAAGAAAGAGCGGTTAATAAGAATGCTTGTTGTAAGTTTAACTTTTTGTCATGGTTTAAATTTGTCAAAAAAAATAGAACACCAAATATTATTGAAATTATAGAAGCCCCAATAAAAGAAGAATCTAGTTCAGAATAAATAAATTGGGCTAAAATTGGAATCATCATAGAAATTCCAAGAATAATTTGTAAAACTCCCAAGGTAAAAAAAACAGTTTTATAATTAGACATTTTGATAGAACA
>CAJQTH010000022.1 GCA_905618905.1 uncultured Candidatus Pelagibacter sp.
CCCTTTACAAGGTTCATTACTAAAAACTTATCCTCTAATAGTGTTGTTCTTATATCTGCCTCACTAGTAATAATTACAGGTTGATTATAAATTCTAATCTCAGGTTTTAATTTGGTAGTTTTTCCATTTTTGTCTTTTATTTCAAAAGAGGCAATGATGGAGTTAAAGTTACTTTCTTTCCTTTCTTCTATTTTTTTAAAAAAAATTTCACCTTTATTATAATCATATCTCTCACCTATTTTTATGTTGGTTATAATTTCTGAAGATAAAATACTATTAAACAGAATGCTTAATATTAATAAACTAAAACCAAGGTGTGAAACAGTTTGAGAAATATTATTAAATTTTTTAATAAATAATTCTTTTAAAGTTGTAAAGAATAGAAAAAAAGCAGCAGAGATTAAAACTGTATAGAAAAGTAGGTCAGTAGTTAAATTTTTAATAATAAAAAAAGTTAACATTACAGAAACTATAAAAGTGATGATAAGTGAGTTCTTATTCTCAATTTTTGATTTAATCCATTTTAGTCGTGGTCCAAGAGACATGAATAGCAGAAATGGTATTAAAAATGGAACGATTAATTTTTGATAAAAAGGAGGCCCTACTGATATTTTTTCACTAGATATTACATCTAGAAAAATTGGGTATACCGTACCTATTAAAACAACAGATAAAAAATACATCATAAACCAATTATTTATTAAGATGGAAGTTTCTCTACTAAGCCAAAAGAAATTATTTGAGTTTTTGTTATTTTCTTTGTGAAATATAAAAAATATTCCTAATGATAAGACAATTAGTACAAATAAAAATATTAATATAAAAATACCTCTTGCAGGATCATTAGCAAATGTATGTACGGAATTTAATATTCCAGACCTTACTAAAAAAGTTCCACACATGCTTAGAGTAAATGTTGTAATAGACAGTATAACTGCCCAGGATGTTAGTGCAGCTTTTCTTTCCAACACAACAATGCAATGTAACAATGCTGTTAATGTTAGCCATGGCATTAAAGAAACATTTTCGACCGGGTCCCAAAACCAAAAACCTCCCCATCCTAGCTCGTAATAAGCCCAGATTGATCCCAGCATAATGCCTATGGTTAGAAAAATCCAAGAAACTAAAACCCATTTTTTAATATGCTGTCCCCATTGTTTTGAAACATAGTTTTGTACAACTGCAGCAAGAGATGATGAAAATATTATAGACGTTCCAACATAGCCTAAATATAAAATTGGAGGATGAATTGCTAATGCTGGATCTTGTAAAATTGGATTAAGACCAAGGCCTTCATTAGGAATTGGAAATAAATAATTAAAGGGATTGGATGTCGTCAATACAAATAAAAAAAATCCAATAATTATTATTTGCTGAAATAATAAAGTTAAAATTCTATATTTTTTAGGTTGCTCCCTTGATTTAAATAAAAATAGAAAAATAAATAAAGTTAATACTAATAGCCAAAGCAATAAACTTCCTTCATGGTTTCCCCAGGTTCCTGAGATTTTATAGAATAATGGTTTAGTTGTGTGAGAGTTATTAAAGACTGTCTCATTACTAAAGTCTGAATTTATGAAAGATATAATCAAACTCAAAAAGCTCACAATTACAAAAACTAACTGTAAAAAAGATAGAGATAATATATTTTGGTTAATCTGCTTACTATTGATAACAAAGTCCTTAATTGAAACTCCGCAAAGTAATACCGAAAGTAACAACCCTAAAATTAAAGAATAATAACCTATCTGATTAACTAGCAATTTATTTATCTCCTATAGCTTCTTTAACTTCTGGGGGCATATAATTTTCATCATGTTTTGCTAAAATTTTAGTTGCTGTAAAATAATTCTTATCTTTTAAAAAACCTTCAGCAACCACTCCTTTTCCTTCAGTAAATAAATTAGGAACTGCCCCTGAATAAACAACATTAATCTCATTTTTAAAATCAGTAATAATAAAACTAACTTCATCAGAATTGATAAAAACCGACTGTTCTTTAACCATGCCACCTACTCTTATTTTTTTTTTATTTAATTCTATTAAAGACTTTATTTCAGATGGAGATTGAAAATATATAACGTTTTCTTTTAAGGATTGTAAAACTAAAAAAACTGCTAAAGTTACAGAAGCTAAAATTAAAGCTATGAATATAAATCGTAATTTAACCTTTTTACCATACATGGTTTATTAGTTAAATATTTGATGTATTAGATAATATTTCTCTATTAATATTTTGTGATCTTGCAGCTCTAGCTTTCTCAATATTTAGAGAACCAAATTTGGAGGAAAATTTTTTTTGCTCTTTTAAAAACTGTAATTTAGTTACAAAGTATAAGGCTGTAAAACTGATCAATGTGAATGAAAAAGCCGACCATACGTAAGCTCCATATCCATTCATTGAAATTATTTCATTTATCATAATCTATCTAATCCTTTATTTTTAACTTTTATCAGTTCAGTATTATATTTCATCAAAAAAATGAGTAATGAAAAAAGGGCAAATGCCGCAGTCATAATGCTCAATGGGACCAGCATTGATGGGTGAATTGCTGTGTTGGTTGATAAAATATTAATTGAAGCTGGCTGATGTAACGTGTTCCACCAATCTACAGAAAATTTAATGATGGGAACATTTACCACCCCTAAAATTGCAATCAAAGAAGTAACTTTTATTACTTGTTCTTTGTCTTCATAAATTCTCCAAGCCAATAAATACATTCCATAAAACAAGGCTAAAATTAACATAGAAGTTATTCTTGCATCCCAAGCCCACCAAGTACCCCAAGTTGGTTTTCCCCAAATTGAACCTGTAACTAATGCAATGATATTAAAAATAAATCCTGAAGGCGCTAAACTTTTAGCAATGAGCGCAAAATTTTTATTTTTAAAAACAAAACTTCCAACAGACAACAAAGCTAAACTTGAAAATATTCCAAGTGATATCCAAGCAGCCGGTACATGAACATACATAATTCTTACTGCATCACCTTGTTTATAATCTTCAGGTGAAAGTATAAGCGCTTCAGTTAAGCCAATTGTTAAGACAATAATAAATAAAAATAAAACATACTTTGGTGCTTTAGAGGTTATTGCAAAAATTTTATTAGGCTCAAAATATTTAAACATTTTTAAACTATATATATTAAAAAAAGATACTTTGATTTTTATTATGGAAAGTCATCCTGATCAAGAATGCAGAGGGAGTCAATAATGATAAAAACGTTATTTAACACTCTTGATCAGAACATAATTATATTTAACAACTATATATGTCGAAGATTTGAACTAATTGTGTTTGAAAAAAGAATTAATTAGAGGGCTTAAAGTAGCTAGAGCCTCTTTTACCAGAAAAAATCTCTTCAATTAAAGGGTGTTTAATTGGATCTTCTGAGTCGTCCATTAATAGGTTTTGTTCTGAAACGTATGCTTCATATGTAATTTCATCATTCTCTGCTAACAGATGATAAAAAGGCTGATCTTTTCTAGGACGAACATTCTTTGGAATAGACTGGTACCATTCTTCAGAATTATTAAATTCGAAATCCACATCATAAATTACACCCCTAAACTCAAAGTGTTTATGTTTTACAATGTCACCTATTGAAAATTTTGCTTTTTGAATTGCCATAGCTATTAATATGGGGGTTTAAAAATAAAAATCAATAAAAAATATTTATATTTTTTTTATTATGTTAATATCTGTCAAGTGAATAAATCTTTTCTTAAATTTGCAACAGACTTTGGGCCTTTAGCCATATTTTTTTATTATTATTATAATAACGATAAGAATCTAGCAATTGCAATTCCTCCACTTATAGTTGCAACACTAATTGCACTAGCAATTGTATGGTTTTTTGAAAAAAAAATACCTATGATGCCTTTAATAAGTGGCATCCTAATTACATTTTTTGGTGGTCTAACAATTTATTTTAATGATCCAGTTTTTCTTTATGTAAAACCAACAATTATTAATATTTTATTTGCCCTTGCTTTATATTTTGGAAAATATTTTACAAATGAGCCTGTTCTTAAAAAAATTATGGGTAAATCAATTGCCCTAACTGACATGGGTTGGGAATTACTAAACAAAAGATGGATGTACTTTTTCTTCTTCCTTGCAATCCTCAATGAATGCGTCTGGAGAACACAAACAGAAGAATTTTGGGTTAACTTTAAGGTTTGGGGGATGCTGCCAATAACCCTTGTCTTTACAGGATTTCAGATATCATTAATTAATAAACACAAACTTGATGAATAGAAACTTAAAACTAGTCGTAAATAATCCTCACAAACAAATAGAAGAAAGACAATTTTTTGAAAAAAACGAACTTAAAATCATTTTAGATCTATATGCAAAAATGGTCTCTGAGGGATCTTGGAAAGACTATGGTCTAAATATTTCTAACAGACAGGTCAGCTTTAGTGTCTTTAAAAATGCAGCTGAAAATGCTTTGTATAAAATTTGTAAAAATTTTAAACCCAACAATAAAAATCTAAAATATTTAATTACAGATTCTAATGGTAAGGTAATAAAAAATTCTTTCGACCTAGAAATTTTACTTAAAAATACTAATTGGAAAAACCTTAAGAAATAAAAAAACTATCTTCTTTGGCCAAATAATCTTAACAACATTATAAATAGATTTATAAAGTCTAGGTAAAGAGTTAAAGCACCCATTACAGCTTTTTTACCCATCAACTCACCAGTGTCGCTAGATACATACATGTTTTTAATTTTTTGAGTGTCATAAGCAGTAAGGCCTACAAAAATTAAAACACCTAGAATTGAGATTACAAAATCCATCATTGAAGATTTCATAAACATATTAACAACTGATGCTACAATAATTCCAATTAGACCCATCATTAAGAAAGATCCTAATTTTGTAAGATCTCTTTTAGTTGTGTAGCCATACAAACTCATTGCACCAAAAGTAATAGAGGTAATAAAGAACACTCTAGTAATACTAGCTCCAGTATAAGTTAAAAATATTGAAGATAATGATATTCCCATTAAAGAGGCAAAAACCCAAAATGTTGTTTGAGCAGTAGAAGCTGCCATTTTATTAATTTTAGCACTCATGTAAAAAACAACTCCGAGAGGAGCAAGCATTACAATCCATTTAAAACCTGAAAGAAAAATTGTGTTTCCTATACTTGTTAAGGCAACAATAGATCCATTAGCATCCGTTACTACAGACAGTTTAAAAAATATTAAAGACACAAGTCCTGTTAGCAAAATACCAGAAGCCATATAGTTGTAGACTTTTAGCATGTAGGCTCTTAAGCCCTCATCCATTACTACTGTTGATTGTTGGGCTTCTTTTACTTTATTTAGCAAATTTTGTTTATTGAATATCATCACCTACTTATAATAGCCTTTTACTATTATTTCAAGATGTCTTAATAAGGCTTAATTATTATGAATTATAAAAAACTAGGAAATACAGATTTAAAAGTAAGCACTATTTGTCTCGGAACGATGACTTGGGGAGAACAAAATACTCAAAATGAGGGTTTTGAGCAGATGGATTATGCCTTAGATCAAGGTGTAAACTTTTGGGATACTGCTGAAATCTATTCCATACCTCCAAAACAAGAAACTTTTGGTGATACGGAAGTAATCATTGGTAACTGGTTTGAAAAAACAAAGAAGAGAGACAGGGTAATTTTAGCTTCTAAAGTTTGTGGACCAATGAGAGAATACGTAAGGGGTGGTGGAAATCAATTTGGAACAAAAAATATTACTGAAGCACTTGAAGGAAGTTTAAAGAGATTAAAAACTGATTATATTGATTTATATCAATTGCATTGGCCTGAAAGAAAAACAAATTTTTTTGGTCAATTGGGGTATGAACATAATGACAATAATGAATGGACTCAATTTGAAGATATTTTAGGAAATTTAAAAAAATTTATAGAACAAGGTAAGATAAAAAACATAGGTCTATCAAATGAGACACCCTGGGGATTGTCTAAATTTTTAGAAATATCCAAAAGTAAAAAACTTCCAAGAATGCTCTCAGTACAAAATCCTTATAATTTATTAAATAGAACTTATGAAGTTGGTCTTGCAGAAATGTCTGTCAGAGAAAAGACTGGTTTGTTAGCATACTCTCCTTTAGCTTGTGGTTACCTTTCTGGAAAATACAGAAATGATCAAATGCCAAAAGGTACTAGAATCGAACGCGATGGAGAATTTTGGACTAGATATAACAAGCATAATTCAAGTAAAGCAGTAGATGCATATTACGAAGTTGCAAAAAGAAATGGTCTAGACTTGGCTCAAATGTCCTTAAAATTTTTAGAAATACAACCTTTTGTAACTTCTGTTATTATTGGTGCAACAACAATGGAGCAGTTGAAAACAAATATAGAAAGTGTAAATATAAGTTTAAACGACAATGTTATTAATGAAATAAATGAAATACAAAAAATTTATCCTAACCCATGTCCATAATTAAAAAATTAATACTTGTAGCTTTCTTAACTACTTTTTCTAATCTACTTAATGCAGAGGAAGTAAAAAAATTAGGTAAACATAAAGATTGGGAAACTTATGTTGTTAGTGGTGCGGCTGGAAAAGTTTGCTTTGCACAATCCGTACCTGTTTTACAAGCCCCAAAAAATAATCCAAGAGAAGCTAGATTGTTTATTAGCTTTAGACCTGGTGAAAATATATCAAATGAAATTAGCATTACTAGCGGATATAAATATAATAATAAAAATTCTATTACAGCCATATCAGGGAAAAATAAATATAAATTTGATATTGTTCAAGAAAGTTTTGCCTGGATGACAAGTGATAAACGAGAAAAGAAAATGATAAAAATTATGCAAAAAGGATCTAGAATTATGGTTACTGGTTATAACCAAAAAGGATCTCAAACTATAGACCACTACTCACTACTGGGTTTTACTAAAGCATATAAGGCTACCAAAGCAAACTGTAGTTAAGTAAATGAAATCAAAAAAAAAAATTGTACTCGCTTACTCGGGTGGGTTGGATACATCAATTATTTTAAAATGGCTTCAAGAAAATTATGATGCAGAAGTTATTTGCTACACTGCTGATGTTGGTCAAGAAATTGATAGAAAAAAAATTATTAAGAATGCAAAAAGATTAGGTGTTAAAAATATTATTATTGAAAATCTAAAAGATGTTTTTGTAAAAGATTATGTTTTTCCAATGCTTAGAGGACATGCAATTTATGAGGGTGTTTACTTGTTAGGTACTTCAATTGCAAGACCCCTAATTGCAAAACGACAAATTGCTGCTGCTAAAAAATTTGGAGCTTATGCTGTTTCACATGGATCAACTGGCAAAGGAAATGACCAAGTAAGATTTGAATTAGGCTATCATTACTTTGGGCCCAAAGTAAAAATTATTGCACCATGGAGAATATGGAAATTAAACTCTAGAACAGATTTAATTAAATATGCAAAAAAAAATAATATTCCAATTCCTACAGATAAAAAAGGTGCTCCTCCTTTTTCTATTGATGATAATTTATATCACACATCAACTGAAGGTAAGGTTTTAGAAAACCCAAAAAATTCAGCTCCTGAGTTTCTTTTTCAAAGAACAGTATCTCCTGAAAAAGCTCCCAACAAAGCTTCATTTGTAACTATAGGATTTAAAAATGGAGATCCTATAACTGTTAATGGTAAAAAATTATCACCTGGAAACTTATTAGAAAAACTTAACGACATTGCTGGTAAAAATGGAATAGGTAGAGCTGATCTAGTTGAAAACAGATTTATCGGGATTAAATCTAGAGGAGTTTATGAAACACCAGGTGGAACATTATTAATGTCAGCACATAGAGCAATTGAATCTGTTACTTTAGATAAAGAAACTATGCATAAAAAAGATGAGATTATGCCTAAATATGCTGAACTTATTTACAATGGTTATTGGTACTCAAAAGCAAGATTTAAACTTCAAAAAATTGTCGACCTTAAAAAGAATAAAGTAAATGGCTCTGTTAAGCTTAAATTATATAAAGGTAATATCACCATAATGTCTAGAAAGACAAAAAGTAATGCTTACTCAATGAAAAAAGTTTCTTTTGAAGAAAATAAAACTTTTAATAAATCAAATGTAGAACGATTTATTAACTTTCATAAAAAAAAGCTTCGTTCATAAAATAATGAAAATAAAAGTATTTGCTGACACGATTTGTGGTTGGTGTTTTATTGGTCATACAAGATTAAATAAAGCTTTAAAGGCCTTTCCTGAAACTAAGTTTGAGATAGAGCATGTTCCATTTCAACTAAATACTGATATGCCAAAAGAGGGAATCGAAAGAGACAAATATCTAGAAATAAAGTTTGGTGGAAAAGAGTTTGCTCAGCCAATGTATGATCAAATGACTAATGAGGCTAAAAAGGAAGATCTTAATTTTAATCTAGACAAGATAAAGAAAACACCCAATACAGTATTTTCTCACTTATTAATAAAATTAGCTGAACAATCTAATGTACACAACGAAATTAAAGAAAAAATATATCAATCATATTTTATTGAAGGTCTTGATATTGGGGATAAAGAAATCTTAATTAATATTGGAAAAGAATTTAATATTAACGCAGATATAATTAATGATTTTTTTAATTTAAAAAATATTGAAGAAGTTAATTCATATATTTTAGTTGCAAGAGAAAAAGAAATTAATGGAGTGCCTTTCTTTGAAATAGGAACAGATTTTATTTCAGGTGCCCAGAGCTCTGCAAATTTGAAAAGTGCAATAAAGTCCAATTTAAGCTAAAAATTAAAGGACACTTTATCCTTTGCCTTTAACATATAAATATCTATTCTAGCTATATGGAAGCACTAAAAAATTGGATGATGGATGCAGCAAATATTTTATTTGATGACAGCAAAAATGATCTAAGAGCTTTGCCAAGGTCTGTGAGATTACAAATTTTATTAGTTCTAAGCTTCGTTTGGACAACTGTATTTAGTTTATATATTTTTTCTTATACAACTTTTGCTTTTGGTTGGGCTGGTCTTTATATAGCACACGTTGGACTTATTTTTGCAGTCTATATGACATTCAAACATTTTCATAAAGCAGAGGCGCAGTCTAGTAGTGTATTCAAAACCAAAAATTTTGATCCATTTAAGATTATGGTTATTGTTTTTGTCATTGTGTTTATCTTTGTATTTTCTAAGGGAATAGAGATTTTAACGAGTCCTAATCCTAGCTCATACTCAATCCCATATGATGGTCCATCAAAATCAGTGTTTGAAAAATGGCTACCATTTAGTAAAGATAAGTAATGGAAAAAATAGCAAAAATTTTACAGCTAGCATTAATGTGCATTATTTTAGTAAGCACTGTAATTGCTGTTGGTATGGAAATTAAAAATATGTTTCTAAATCAATCTGTAATGTTGGCAGATTTACTTTTAATGTTTCTTTATCTTGAAGTGCTTGCAATGGTTCGTGTTTTTTGGAATCAACAATCAATCAGCATAACTTTACCTCTTTTAATTGCAATCACTGCGCTTGCTAGATTTATTATATTGCAGGGAAAAGAAATGGATCCATCAGCATTAGTTTATGAAGCTGTTGCAATAGTTTTAATAGCAACGGCAATTGTAATTTTAAGGTTAAGACATAGTGATAAATTGGGCCTAAAGAAAAGAAAATCTAAATAGTTTAAAATGGTATTTGAAGCTTCAAGGGCTAAAGCCGTTGATAAATTAAATAATTTTATTGAACAAAATCTTACAGATTATTCAAAACTAAGAAATTTTGATTTTGGACCTGATAACAGATCAAATATTTCCTGTCTATCTCCATACATAACCCATGGAGCAATTAGCGAACTAGAAGTAATTAGTAAATCTCTCAGTAAGTTTTCTTTTTCTAAAAATGAAAAATTTATTCAAGAAGTTTTATGGCGTATTTATTGGAAAGGGTGGTTAGAGTTAAGACCCAATGTTTGGTCAGATTACTTAATAGAATTAGATAAAGTTAAAAATGAATTTAAAGATGATCAAAATTATAAAGAAGCTATTGAAGGTAAAACAAATATAGAATGCTTTAATCAATGGGTAATTGAGCTTAAAGAAAATAATTATCTCCATAACCATACAAGAATGTGGTTTGCTAGTATTTGGATTTTTACACTAGAATTACCATGGCAATTAGGTGCTGAATTTTTTATGCAACATCTTTATGATGGTGATGCTGCATCAAATACACTTGGTTGGAGGTGGGTAGCTGGGGTTCAAACTCAAGGTAAACATTATCTAGCAAGTGAATGGAATATAAATAAATTTACTAACAATAGATTTAAAAACATAAAACTTAATGAAAATGCCACACCAATATTCAGTGATAAAACTTATCCTATTAATAAAAAAGATTTTTTAAATTCTGAAATTTTAGAGGATCAAACTTTATTAATATTTGAAAATAATATGACTTTTGAATTTTCTGATTTTAAAGAATATAAATTTAAAAAAATTTTACTAGTCTTAAATGATACAAATAGAACTATTAAATTGAGTGAAAAAGTGTTGAAATTTAAAGCTAATCTTTTAGAGGATCAAAAAACAAGATTGAAAGAAAAATCAATTAATTGTGAAACTATTAACATCAGTGGTTTAAGAAATATTACTGAAGAGATTTATGCTCTTTATCCAACTGTTGGTGAAAATTTAGATTTTATTCAAAATAATCAATTAAAAAATATAAGATTTTTATATAGAAAGTTAGATCAGTTTTCTTGGCAATATTGTAATAAAGGGTTTTTTAATTTCAAAAACTATATTCCAAAAATTATTGCTAAATTTAATTAAGCTAAAAAGGTTTTAATACCATCCAAAATATATTGCACACTTAATCCTACAAGAATAATAGCTACCACCCTTGATATAACTCCAATTATTTTTTTATTTATTATCTTAGAAAATTTTGAAGCTATAAAAAAAATTATAAAAGTTAAAAATAAAACAGATACTAATGAGAACATTCCTACAGTTTGGTTGGTAAAATTAGTTCCAATATCTGAGACAGAAACAATTACTGAAGTAATAGCAGCCGGTCCTGCAATAATAGGCGTTGCTAAAGGAAAAACACTAACGTTATCAGAATTAAGATCTATATCTTCTTCTTTTCTTTGTTGACGCTTATCAAACAACATCTCTATAGCAATTATTAATAAAATTATTCCTCCACCAATTGTGAATGCTGGATAAGAAATATTTAAATAGCTTAGCAATGAACTTCCAAGTAATGCAAAAAATAGTAATATGATTGAAGCTATTATTGTTGCACTTAATGCTATTCTTATCTTTTTGTTGGTATCCATGTTTTGAGTAATGCTTAAAAACAAAGGAGTGTTTCCTAATGGATCTATAACAATAAAATATAGAAAAAAAGTTTGAATAAAAATTTCTGACATTTGATTTATCTATCTCTTTAAAACAATATTACAATTTAAATTACAATTTAAATTAAAATTTTCTTAAAATTTTCGTAGAGAATTTTTGAATAGTTATTCATATCTGTCATATTATTTTTAGCTGCCTC
>CAJQTH010000023.1 GCA_905618905.1 uncultured Candidatus Pelagibacter sp.
CGAGACCAAGGTAGTTTAGGGATGTAACAATATTCCATCTATCCATTTGTCCCTGGTTTATTTGTTGAGTACCATGGTACAACCCAGTTGTATCTCCTAAACCTACCGTATTTGAAGTTGCAAATAATCTAAAAAATTTATTTTGTTTTATAACTTTATTTTTATCTAAAAGAGTAAAATTTCCTTCAGCTTCCAACACCCTCTGAATAACAAACATCACATCTGGTCTACCCGCATCATATTCATCAAAAACAAGTGCAACTGGGTTTTGAATAGACCAAGGTAAAATACCTTCTTTAAACTCAGTAATTTGTTTGCCATCTTTTACAACGATTGCATCTTTTCCAATGAGATCAATTCTGCTTACATGACTGTCTAAGTTAACCCTAATACAAGGCCAGTTTAATCTAGCAGCAATTTGTTCAATATGGGTAGACTTTCCTGTACCATGATAGCCCTGAACCAAGACACGCTTATTAAACGCAAATCCTGATATGATAGCAAGAGTAGTATCTCTATCAAATTTATAATTTTTATCTATTTCAGGAACGTATTCACTTCTTTTAGAGAAAGCGTCAACTTCCATATCTGAATCAATTCCAAAACTTTGCTTTAAAGACATCTTAATGTCTGGCTGTATGTTTAAATTAGGTGTCAATTTTTTCCTTATAAGTATTTTTTAGTTGAGTATAAGCCAAAGTAATTAATTTAAGTTTTTCTTCGTATTCTTTATTTCCCAAATTAATATCAGGGTGAAATTTTTTGACAAGAGTTTTGAACTGATCTTGTATTTGTTCCCATTTTTGGCCAACTGAAACACCCAGAATACTAAAAGCTTTAATATCATTAGCATCAAATTTGAATTGATTCATGTGGTTATACTCACCTCTAAGTTTAGTCTTATCAAACTCGTCTTTTAAAGTATTGTTCCATAGAACTTTAAAAAAGTTATCTGAAGAGCTAAAGCTCTGAGTTGGTTTGTGCCAGGTCATATCAGACTTTAAAAAATCAAATACTTGTTCATCATCCATTCCCTTAAAATAATTCCAATTTTTATTAAACTCTTTAACGTGAGTTAAGCAAAGCAGTCTGTAGCGTTTGCTATTATCCTTCTCAATTGGTGCCTTATATTCACCAGTATCAAAGCAATTATTCCAATCACAAATATTTTTCATGTTATATAGTAATAAATTATTATTTATGAATATAAACGAATTAATTAAAATTGTTAAAAGTAAAATTGAAGCAGAAATTGTTATACAAGATTTTAAAATAGAAGATAAAAGTTTTTTACATAAAAATCATAAAGGAAACCAAGAAGGAATGTTCCATTTAAAAATAATTATTAAATCTGAAGAGCTGAAAAAATTAAATAAAATAGAATCAACCAAGAAAATCTATAGTATATTAAATCTTGAGCTGAGAGAACACATACATTCAATTCAGATATTACTTAGTTAATTCTTTTTTTAAAAAGAGATAAATAGTTTTTTCATTAAACTGTAATTTATAAACTGGAGAACCTATTCTTTTAAGCAGAACCAGATTAATTTTCTTTGTATTATTTTTTTTATCTTTTTTCATAAAAGATAAAATTGTATTTAAGTTCTTTATTGAAAAAAAATTATTAATATTTCTTGGAAGATTTAGATTATTTAGGTGGTTGTTAATTAATTCAAATTCTTTTTTATTCAAAATTTTATTTAATAAACTTAATTTTGTAGCAGTTTTAATGCCAAGAATAACCGCCTCACCATGATTTAGTTTGGTTGAATAACTTAGTGCTGCCTCAAAAGCATGGGCAAAGGTGTGTCCAAAATTTAGTATTTTTCTCACGCCCAGTTCTTTTTCGTCAGCCTCAACTACCTTTTTTTTAATCAAGCAACTTTGATAAATAGCTTTTTGTATAAAGGGACTTTTTAATTTTAAAACATCTTTTCCATTCTTATTTAAAAAATAGAAAAACTTTTTATCATCAATAAGGGAGTGTTTTAAAATTTCGCCATACCCACACACAACTTCTCTTTTTGGTAAAGAATTTAAAAAATTAATATCTGATATAACTAGACTAGGTTGATAAAATGAGCCAATTAAGTTCTTACCATACTTGGTGTTTACACCTGTTTTGCCTCCAATAGATGAGTCGACCTGTGAAAGAAGTGTAGTTGGTATATTAACAAACTTTAAGCCTCGCTTATACATACTTGCTGCAAAGCCTGACACATCACCAGTAATACCTCCACCAATAGAAATTAAACAATCATTTCTATTAAAATTTTTTTTCAAAAGAATTGAGGTGATTTCATTAACACTTTTTAAATTTTTATTTTTTTCACTTGCATTAAAATAATGAATTGTAGCAGATCCTTTTGGTAAAGATTTTAAAGTATCTTTTACTAAATATTTAGGAATATTCTTGTCAATTACGAAAAGACATTGATTAAAATTAATAGAACTTTCTTTTAAAAATTTATTTATTTTATTTAAAATATTATTTCCAATAATAATTGAATATTTCTGACTGCTGGTATTAACTTTTAATTTAATTAAGCTCATATTTTTTTATAATAACCTTAACTATTTCACTTTTTGTTAATTTATTACAGTTTATTTTGAAATTAGCCTTTGAATATATTTTTTTTCTCTTATTGATAATGTCCTTAATTTCTTGCTCAGTTGATTTTGAGGCTAAGGGTCTTTTTTTACTACCTTTAATTCTTTTAATTAAAACTAAATCATCCCAATTAAGCCAAAAAGAAAAATGATTTGTTAAAACATCTTTTCTTATCTTATCATTAACAAAACCACCTCCACCTAAGGAAACAACAACTTTTTTATATTTTAAAGATTTAATTGTTATTTTTTCTTCTAAATTTCTAAAGTAGACCTCACCATTTGCTTCAAATATTTCTGAGACAGTCATTCCAGTATGCTCTTCAATTAAATTATCTATATCAATGAATGGAATATTTAATTTTTTTGAAACCATAGCTCCAATAGAAGATTTACCTGACCCCATCATACCTAAAAAAACGAGGTTTTTATTTGAATTCATAAGCTTTCTTTATTGAAAAAACACAAATATGTCTTAATTTGAAATTAATAGATAATATATGCAATTTTCAAAAAACACAAGTAACAGGAGTGGTAAAAGTCTTTTAATCAAAGTAACATTGGTACTAATTATTTTTATTGTAGCCATAGTACTACTTGGGAAAATTGAATTTCCATTTCCAAATAAAGACATTGAAAAAATTATCCCCAATGAAAAACTTAAAATTGTTAAGTAAAAAATATTTTTTAGTTATATTATTTTTTTTATTTTTTGGTTTTGCAACCAGTTCACAAGAACCAGTAGATATTTGGAAAATAGATGAAAAAAAATCTGAAGAAAATAGAACTTTAGTTGAAGCTGAAGGTGAACTTGAAAAAAAGATTCCACAGAATAGTATTTATAAAATGCAGTCCCAAAAAGAAGGGGAATTAAGTATAGAAGAGACACAAACCTTAATTTCAAAAGAAAAAAAGTTAGTTGGAATTTATGACCCCGCAGAAAATGGCCTTAATATTAATATGTGGTCTAATTCAAATGGTGATCAAATTTTAAATATATTCAAAAGAATAGATAAGTTAAAGCTTTCAAAAGATGCTGCAGAGATTATGGATATTTTATTGTTAACGAATGCACATTATCCAGAAATCAATATTACAAAAGAGCAATTCTTAAAAATAAAATCAAAATGGCTTATTAAGCGTTCAGACTTTGATTTAATTGAAAAATATTTATTAAGTAATCAGATTGTTAATGAGCACCCAGAGCTTACCAAGCATTTAGTAGATCATTATCTATCACAATCAAATGTTAAAAAAGCTTGTGAGATTTTCTCTGAAATTAAAGAGCCGATACAAGATCTGTATTTATCTAAATTCAATATTTATTGTCTAATTAATAATAATAAAAGAAACGAAGCTCAATTGCTTATCGATCTACAGTCAGAATTAGGTATTGCTGATCAGTTTTTTAATAAAAAAATAAATTATTTAATGGGATATAATACAGAGCCAATAATAGAGGTTTCAGAAAAAACAATTTTAGATTTTCATTTGTCGCATAGAACAAATCCAGAATTTAAATTCGAACCAAAAAACACTACATCCAAAAAAATATGGAAATACTTATCAACTTCAAATCTACTAGATAATGTAAGTGATATTGAGCTTACAGATTTAGAAAAAATTAATAATATTGAAAAAGCAACTCATAAAGGTAACTATACAGAAAAAGAATTATTTGAACTTTATAAGCGATTTAAATTTAGTATCAACCAACTATTAAATATTAAAGAATCAGCTAAAGTGCTCACAACAGTAGAGACAAGAGCACTAATTTATCAGGGAATTTTAATTACTACCGAAATTGAGAATAAATTACAGTTAATAAATGCCTTAAAAAATTCTTTTAAGAACGATTCCATTGAGAATGCATTTAACTTAGAATTAAAAGCTTTTTTAGATAAAATAGATGAAGATGAAGTCCCCTCAAATTTTTCAACATTTTACCTAAACAGTTTAGATGATGAGGAAAAAGAAAAAGTAAATATTAAAATAAATAATAAAATTTTACATCAATCGAAATTGATAAATTATTTAAAACTAGATAAATCTAAAAATGATCCTACGAAAGAAGTGAATGATTTTTTAAAAAAGATTAAAAAAAACAAAAAATATTTCTTTTCTAAAAAAGATGTAATTTTAGTTGAGGCTTTTAAGTCTGATGGTATCAAGGTTTTAGATAAGTATAATAATTTATACCAAATAAATGATTCGGAGATGCCATCTGATATTCAAATATTTATTAACAGTAATGATATAGCATCTGCAATGCTTAGAATTGTTGAGGTTATAGGGCAGGATGATTTAAAAAATATTGATGAGGATACATTATACTTTATTATAAGCACACTAAATCAGCTAAATGTGGATCCAGTAAGAAACAGGATACTCTTTAAAGTTCTTCCTTTAAAAGTTTAAAATTTATAATAAAATAGCTAGTTATTATGTCAGTAAAACCAATTTTAATAGAACCAAATAAATTATTAAGAAAGATTTCTAAACCAGTTAAAAGTGTTGGTGATGAAGAAAGAAGACTTATGGATGATATGTTGGATACAATGTATGCAGCACCCGGAATAGGTCTTGCAGCAATTCAAATAGGTGTGCCAAAAAGAATTATTGTGATGGATATAAGTAGAGAGGAAAACAAAAAAGAACCAAGATATTTTGTTAATCCAATAATTAAAAATAAAAATAATGAAACATCAAAATATGAAGAGGGCTGCTTGTCTGTTCCTGATCAGTTTGCCGAAATAGAAAGACCAAATGAATGTGAAGTCGAATATTTAGATTATAATGGAAAAAAACAATTATTAAAAGCGGATGGATTGTTAGCAACTTGTATTCAGCATGAAATGGATCATTTAGAAGGAATTTTATTTATAGACTACTTATCTAAATTAAAAAAATCTATGATAATTAAAAAACTTTCTAAAATTAAGTCGAATAGAATAATTGTTTAAATGACAAAAAAAATTGTCTTCATGGGCACCCCATTATTTGCTGTACCCATCCTAAAATCTTTATATGAAAAAAATTATATAATACCTACTGTATACACACAGCCACCAAAAAAATCACAAAGAGGACAAAAAATAAATAAGTCACCAATACAAATTGTAGCAGAAGATTATAATATAGATTGTAGAACACCCAAGACTTTAAAGAAAA
>CAJQTH010000024.1 GCA_905618905.1 uncultured Candidatus Pelagibacter sp.
ATTTACAGCTTCTAAAAATAAGATGAGAATCATAAGAAAAATAGCTTCTAATTGTAGAGTTAGGCTTACAAAAATAGGCTCTATTCAAAGTCATGCTGAAAAATCATTCATTATTGATGATAAAAATAGGCAAATTACCCTTAAAAATAAAGGTTATCTTCATAAGTTTTAAAAAGTTAAATATTGCCTTTTATTGCTTTTTTTGTATTGTCCGGACTTTAAACAATAAAATTTAACAACTAAACAACCAAAGGCAAAATGAACTCAATTATAGAAACAATATTACTTTACACCATAGCAGCAGGATCACTTGCGATAGTTTATGGTTTTTTTACTGGTAAGAATATTCTAAACTTAAGCCCTGGAAATGCTAAGATGCAAGAAATAGCATCTGCAATTCAAATTGGTGCAAAAGCTTATTTAGCAAGACAATATAAAACAATTGCTGTGGTTGGAGTTGTTGTTTTGGTTATTATTTGCCTTGTGTTTAGTCCTTTAGTTGGTCTTGGATATTTAATTGGTGCCGCGTTATCTGGAATAGCAGGTTATGTTGGAATGTTAATTTCTGTTCAAGCAAATGTTAGAACGGCAGAAGCATCAAGAAAAGGTTTAGCAAGTGGCCTTGCTGTTGCATTTAAATCAGGTGCTGTAACTGGAATGTTAGTAGCTGGATTAGCTTTACTCGCAATTGCAGTTTATTATTATATTTTATTAAAAATGGGTATTGATGACAGAGAAGTTGTTAATGCATTGGTTGCATTGGGTTTTGGTGCTTCTTTAATATCAATTTTTGCAAGATTAGGTGGTGGAATTTTTACCAAAGGTGCTGATGTTGGTGCTGATTTAGTAGGTAAAGTAGAAGCTGGTATCCCTGAGGATGATCCTAGAAATCCAGCTGTAATTGCTGACAACGTTGGAGACAACGTTGGTGATTGTGCTGGCATGGCAGCAGACTTATTTGAAACTTATGCTGTAACTATTGTTGCAACAATGGTTCTTTCTTCAATATTTTTTGTTGGTGATATGAATATGATGATCTACCCTTTAAGTATTGGTGGAGCTTGTATTTTAACATCAATTCTTGGAACATTTTTTGTTAAACTTGGAAAAAGTAAAAATGTTATGAATGCTTTGTATAAAGGGTTTGTAGTTTCTGCTGTTTCGTCATTAATGATTTTATATCCAGTTACAGATTATGTGATTGGTTTTGCAAGCGAATATACTGTTAATGGTAAAAGTTTTACTGGTATGAGTTTGTATTATTGTGGAATAATTGGTCTAGTGATTACTGGATTATTGATTTGGATTACTGAATACTACACTGGAACTGAATACAGACCAGTAAGAAGTATTGCTAAGTCTTCTACAACAGGACATGGAACAAATGTTATTCAAGGTTTAGCAGTTTCAATGGAAGCTACTGCTATACCAGCTTTAATTATTGTTGCAGGTATATTAGCAACAAATTCAATTGCTGGCCTTTATGGAATTGCTATTTCTGTAACTACAATGCTTGCATTAGCGGGTATGGTTGTTGCACTAGATGCTTACGGACCAGTAACAGATAATGCTGGTGGTATTGCTGAAATGGCTAAACTACCAAATAGTGTTAGAAAAACTACAGACGCATTAGATGCAGTAGGAAATACGACTAAAGCTGTTACCAAAGGTTACGCTATAGGTTCAGCAGGTTTAGGTGCGCTAGTATTATTTGCAGCTTATGTAGAGGATATTAAACATTTTTCAGGTGTAGCTGGCTCAAAACTTGAAGGAATTGTTGTAACTTTTGATTTATCAAACCCTTACGTTGTGGTTGGTTTATTAATTGGTGGAATGCTTCCATATTTATTTGGATCAATGGGCATGCAAGCTGTAGGTAGAGCAGGGGGTGCTGTAGTTGTTGAAGTAAGGAGACAATTTAAAAAATATCCAGGTATCATGAAGGGTAAACAAAAACCTGATTATGCTAAATTAGTTGATTTATTAACGTTAGCAGCAATTAGAGAAATGATTATACCTTCGCTGTTACCAGTTCTTTCTCCTATTGTTTTATACTTTGTAATACTAGCTATAGGTGGTCAAGTAGCTGCTTTAGCTGCTGTTGGTGCAATGTTGTTAGGTGTGATTATTACAGGTCTATTTGTAGCTGTTTCAATGACTGCTGGTGGTGGTGCTTGGGATAATGCAAAAAAATATATTGAAGACGGCAATCATGGAGGAAAAGGCTCTGAGGCTCATAAAGCTGCAGTAACTGGTGATACAGTTGGTGATCCCTACAAAGACACTGCTGGTCCAGCTGTAAATCCAATGATTAAAATTACAAATATTGTGGCCTTGTTGTTGTTGGCTGTTATAGCAGGCTAATTTTTTCTTCTTTTACCAAGAGGATCATTAATTTTTTGTCTCATACTAGATAAAAAATCATATATAAAAGAATTCTTTTGGTAATTGACCTCTGTCTGATTTTTTGAAATCTTTATTTTTTGCATCTTAGACATATCATAAAAAGTCTTTTTTTCTAATAAACCGTATTTATTAATTTCTACAATTAAAACGTTATTAACTATTATTTTTTTATCACCTAATTTTAAGATAGATCCTGCAGCCTCTTTTCTTTCTATAAAAAATAATATCTCATTATCAAAAAAACTCGATGTGGAGGGAGGTCCTAAAATTTTAATTATATCG
>CAJQTH010000025.1 GCA_905618905.1 uncultured Candidatus Pelagibacter sp.
AATTATAGACCTGATTTAGTTGTTTTAGGGCATAATAATTTTTTATATAGAGATAATTTAGAAAATCTTAAATCAAAATTTAATTTAAAAGTTTCATTATGGTATGAGGATGCATTAGGTCACAAAGGTGAGGGGCCAAATTGGAAAGAAAATTTAAACCTAATAGAAAATAATCATGATTTAATTGATAGTTATTTTACCACAACATATCCAGACCAATTAAAAACTTCTATTGATATATCAAAATTAAACTTTCTACCGATCCCAGTTGATGAAAATATTGAAAATCTTAATATTTATCAAAATCAAAATAGACATAAAGATTTATTTTTTGCACTTAGTCATGGCGTTAATTTTGGGAAACTTAAAAAAGGAAAAAATGATGAAAGAGAAAAAATTATTAAAAATTTAATCAAAAAGTATCCTGATATTAATTATAATATTTTAGGAGTATCAAATGAATTACCAAAGTGGAACTATGAATTTCTAGATGAACTTAATAAATGCAAAATGGCTCTTAATTTGAGTCGAGGCAAGCCTATAAAATACACTTCTAGCAACAGAATAGCTTCTTTAATTGGTAATGGCATTTATACCTTTATTGATAGCAAAACTCAATTTAACAAAATTTTTGACGAAGATGAGGTTGGCTCTTATAAAGATTATGATGACCTTGGAAGTAAAATTGAATTTTTATTATCAAATGAAAAGAAGATTAATCAATATGGTAAAAATGGTAAAATTAAATACTTTAAACTCTTTAATAACAAAATTATTACTAAAAATATGATTTCTAAAACATTTTAGCACAATTAAAAATGATCAAATTTTTAGATATTACAAAACAAGATAAAAAAATTCATAAATTAATTTTTAATGATATAAAACGTATTATTTTAAAAAATAATTTTATCCTTGGAGAGGAAGTATTTAAATTTGAAGAAAGTTTTGCAAGATATTGTAATACGAAATATGCCATAGGTTGTGCAAATGGTACAGACGCTTTAACAATTGCGCTTAAAGTGTTAGATTTACCAAAAAATTCTGAAGTAATTATACCAGCCATGACTTATTGTTCTACTGCTTTTGCAGTAATAAATGCTGGCTTAAAACCAGTTTTAGCTGATATAGAAAAATCTAGTCCTACTATTTCATGTGATGAAATCAAAAAGAAAATTACTAAAAATACACGTGTGGTTATGCCTGTACATTTATACGGCTCTGTTGCTAAGATTAACGATATAAAAAAAATCATTAAGAATAAAAAAATATTTTTAATTGATGATTGTTCTCAAGCTCATGGTGCTATTTATAAAGGAAAAAAAATAGGTTCTCTTGGTGATATCTCATGTTTTAGCCTATACCCCGGTAAGAATTTGGGCGCGTATGGAGATGCTGGAATTATTACAACTAATAATAAAATACTTTACGAAAAGATTAAAAATTTTAGAAACTTAGGTTCAGATATAAAGTTTGTTCACACACAAATAGGTTTTAATAGTAGGCTCGATACAATACAGGCTGCTATTTTATCAAGAAAAATAAAATTTCTTGACTCAAATAATAAAAAAAGACAATCAATTGCAAAATTTTATAGTCAAAATTTAAAAAATAATAAAATTATAAAACTGAATTACTCAAAAAATTGTGTTTATCACCAATATGTAATACTCACAAAAGATAAAAATAAACTTGTAAGTATAATGAAAAAAAACCAAATTCCATTTGGATTTCATTATCCATCATCAATAAATCAAATAGATTCATTAAAATCTAATTTTAAAAAAATGAAATTTCCACTATCAGAAAAAATTGCAAATGAAGGTATTAGTTTACCTATCGACCCTAATTTGAGTAAAGTAAATTTAATAAAAATTGTTAGAGTTCTAAATTCTTTTTAATAATTTTAATATTTTAAATGAAAATTTAAAGTCTGTAGTTGGTTTATTTTTACCTAAATCACTATTTAAAAAGTGTTTAACTTCATTTACTAGTGCTGGTGATGACTTGATTTTTGGAGATATATTTTTCCCAAGATGAATTAATGCTTTTGCATTAAAAAATTTTTTATTAAATTCTTCCATACGTGGATATTTAGCATATTTATCATATATTTTTATTGGTTCATTAATATTCATTTCGTTAAATAGGAGCATTTTTTTTGAACCAACAATACTTAGTGTTCTAACTTTTATTGGACTCAACCAACTATTATTTATATCGATATATGTTTTATTTAACTTCATGTGAAGATTCGAAATATCTGAAATATTTTTTTTTAATATTGAGTATTTAATATGTTTTAATACACTGGGTAATTCATTGAAAAGAAATAAAATAATACTTAAATCATGTGATGATAAGTCATCGGCTACACTTACGT
>CAJQTH010000026.1 GCA_905618905.1 uncultured Candidatus Pelagibacter sp.
GACCACTCCATGTTGCATAGACAATTGCGATTGGAATTTTATCAACAACAAAAGTTATAAGATAGAAAGACAGCAAATAAAAAACTGCGAGAGTAGTCGTTGGAATAATTTTTGTAAAATTTTGTGAAACAGGTAACAACATCGTTCCACCTACTTCAAAAAAAATTGCAACTATTAAAATTAGATATGTTTTAATCACTAATTAAGAATATTATTTTTAATTAAGTCTTCTTTTATCTCAATTAAGATAGCAGGATCATCAATAGTTGCTGGTACCTTATACTCTTCATTATCAGCAATTCTTCTAATAGTTCCTCTTAATATTTTGCCAGATCTTGTTTTTGGTAATCTTTTAATAACAATTACAGTTTTAAATGCTGCTACTGGTCCAATAGTATCTCTTACCATTTTTATGCATTCTTTTGAAATAGTTTCGTTATCTTTTTTAACACCTGTCTTAAGAACGACCAGACCAATTGGTAATTGCCCTTTTAATTTATCAGCAATTCCTAATACTGCACACTCAGCTACTGACTGGTGTTCTGATAAAACTTCTTCAATTGCACCTGTTGATAATCTGTGGCCTGCAACATTAATAATGTCATCTGTTCTAGACATAATCCAAATATACCCATCTTCATCTATATGACCTGCATCATAAGTTTCATAGTAACCTTCATAATTCGTCATATAATTATCTTTGTATCTTTTATCTGCATTCCATAAGGTTGGAAAAGTTCCAGGGGGCAAAGGTAATTTTACAACTATATCTCCCATTTCATTTGGTTTTGCTAAAGTTTGATCTGGTTTCATGATTTGAACATCGTATCCAGGCACTGCCTTACAGGCTGAACCATATTTTGTTTTCATCATTTCAATTCCTGTACAATTAGAACTAATTGCCCAACTTGTTTCAGTTTGCCACCAATGGTCAATTACTGGAACTTTTAATAAATTTTCTGCCCATTTAATAGTATCTGGGTCAGCTCTTTCACCAGCTAAAAATAATGACTCAAATTTACTTAAATCATATTTAGAAAAAAACTTACCCTCAGGGTCTTCTTTTTTAATAGCTCTAAAAGCAGTTGGAGCTGTAAAAAGGGATTTTACTTTGTAGTCTGAAATTATTTTCCAAAAAGCACCAGCATCAGGAGTGCCAACGGGCTTTCCTTCAAATAATACTGTAGTACAACCCTTAAATAAAGGTGCATAAACAATATAAGAGTGCCCAACAATCCATCCAATATCACTTGCTGACCACCAGACATCATCAGCATCAATATTGTATATATTTTTCATAGTCCATTTAAGAGCAACTATATGACCCCCAATATCTCTAACAATTCCTTTTGGCACACCTGTAGTTCCTGATGTATATAAAATATAAGCTAAATCATTTGAATTCATTTCCACACAATCTACCTCTTTTGCATCTGAAAGTGCCTCACCCCAACTGATTTCTTTTGGAGCATTAAGTTCAACTGTGTGATCTATTCTTTGAAATAAGATCATCTTATCTATTTTATGAGAAGCCATTTTAATTGCTGCATCAACCAATGGTTTATATTCAACAGTTTTTCCAGGTTCAAAACCACATGAAGCTGTAACTATTACTTTTGCTTTACTGTCATCAATTCTGCTAGCAAGTTCATTAGAGGCAAAACCCCCAAACACTACAGAGTGAATTGCTCCAATTCTTCCACATGCTAACATTGCTATAACGGCCTCTGGAATCATGGGCATGTAGATTATAACCCTATCACCTTTGCCTACTCCTTGGTTTTTTAGTGCTCCTGCAAATTTTGAAACTTTTTTTCTTAATTCTTTATAGGTAAATTGTTTTTTGTTTCCAGTTATTGGACTATCATAGATTAAAGCTAGTTTATCACCTCTGCCTTGATCGATATGAATGTCTAGAGCATTATAGCAAGTATTAGTAACACCATCCTCGAACCATTTATAAAAGGGTGGATTAGATTTATTTAAAATCTTTGTGGGTTTTTTAAACCAAAAAATATCATTAGACACCTCTTGCCAAAAATTTTCAGGATTTTTTAAAGAATTTTGGTAAATATCATTAAACTTTTTTGACATAAGATTTGATTCTATTTTGCTATTTTTTTTGCTTATTAAATTAAAAATTGTATTAAAATTTAAAAAGTAAGTAAAATCAACACAAATTAGATGTAATTAAACCTTCTAAAAACTAGATAACTTTGATAGTTAATCTTTCAACATGACTTAAGAGTTTGTTTAAGTCTAGTTTATATAAACTAAAAGTTAAAAACTAACAAAAGAGGGAGTTTTTTATGAAAAAACTAAAATTGTTTGCTCTTACAGCTGTAGCCCTAATGGGTGCTTCAGGTGTGGCAAATGCAGAGACAGCGATGTTAGCATCTGATGACTTTGTTGGAATCTCGTTTTGGGTGATTTCAATGGCGATGTTAGCAGCGACTGCTTTCTTTTTCCTAGAAGCAGGAAGTGTTGCTTCTGGTTGGAGAACATCAATAATTGTTGCAGGACTAGTTACTGGTATTGCTTTCATACACTACATGTACATGAGAGAAGTATGGATCATGACTGGTGAGTCACCAACAGTTTACAGATACATTGATTGGTTAATCACTGTTCCATTACAAATGATAGAATTTTACTTAATTCTAGCTGCTGTAGGAAAAGCAAATGCTGGAATATTCTGGAGATTGTTAATTGGTACATTGGTAATGCTACTTGGTGGATACTTTGGAGAAGCAGGATACATTAACGCTACACTTGGTTTTGTAATCGGTATGGCTGGATGGTTCTACATTCTTTATGAAGTATTTTCAGGTGAAGCAGGTAAAGCTGCAGCAAAAAGTGGTAACAAAGCTCTTGTTACTGCATTTGGTGCAATGAGAATGATTATTACAGTAGGTTGGGCTATCTACCCATTAGGTTACGTATTTGGTTACCTAACAGGTGGTGTAGACGCTAACTCACTTAATGTTATTTATAACCTTGCTGACTTCTTAAACAAGATTGCATTTGGTCTAGTAATTTGGGCTGCAGCAACGCAATCAGGTGGTAGAAAAGCTAGATAATTAGTAACACGTAAATAATTTAAGAAAGGGCGAGTACATTTTGTGTACTTGCCCTTTTTTTTTAAATTACTATATATAAATCTATGGCTAAAGTTACTTACATAGAACATAGTGGAAATTCACACACCATAGAAATAGCTAATGGACTAAGTGTAATGGAGGGTGCTGTTCAAAATGATATTCCAGGAATAGATGCAGATTGTGGTGGAGGAATGGCTTGTGCTACTTGCCATGTTTATGTCAAAGAAGAATGGTTTGATAAACTTTCAAAAAAAGAAGATGGAGAAGAAGACATGTTAGATATGGCGTTTGAACCTAATAAATTTAGTAGATTAAGTTGCCAATTATTAATTTCAGATGAATTAGACGGACTAACCGTTAGTCTTCCATTAAAGCAAGGTTAAATGATTAAAACAGATACTTTAATAATAGGTGCAGGACCAGTTGGTCTTTTTTGCGTTCATCAACTAGGAATCATTGGCCTTAAGTGTGAAGTTGTAGATAATTTGGATAAAATTGGAGGACAGTGTATTGAGCTTTACCCAGATAAACCTATTTATGATATTCCAGCAGTTCCCGAATGCACAGGAGAAGAATTAACTAATAATTTAATTGAACAAATAAAAGTATTTAAAACAAACTTTCATTTAAATGAAAGAGTAGAAGAAATTAAAAAAGTTGAAAAAAAATGGATTACAAAAACCAATAAAGGGACTGAATTTGAGTCATCAAGTATAATCATAGCGGCAGGAGTAGGTTCTTTTGAGCCAAGAAAATTTCCAACAAAGGAAATTGATAAGTTCGTAGGAAAACAAATACTTTATTCAATTAAAGACAAAACAGTATTTAAAGATAAAACAGTTTGTATTTTTGGAGGAGGGGACTCAGCATTAGACTGGGCAATTGAGTTATCAAATACTTCCAGGGTTATATTAGTCCATAGAAGAGATGAATTTAGAGGAATGCAAGCAAGCATTGATAAGGTCAATCAATTAAAAGAAGAAGGAAAAATAGAAATTTACACAAAATATCAACTAGATTCTGTTCAAGGGAAAGAGAAAGTTCAAAGTATCAATATAAAGCATGATGATAATGCAATTAAAGAAATTAAAACAGATTATGTGTTAGGTTTCTTTGGATTAATAATGCAACTCGGACCTATTGCAGAATGGGGTTTAAATTTAGATAAAAAAACAGTTCCAGTTAATACTGAAAGTTTTGAAACCAATAAAGAGGGAATTTTTGCAATTGGTGATATCTGCTCTTATCCCGGAAAACTTAAATTAATTCTATCAGGTTTCCACGAGGGCGCTCTTGCTGCAAGAGGATGCTTTAAATACGCAAAACCAGATGAAAAATATAGATTTGAATTTACTACATCCTCAAAAACAGTCAAAGAACGATTGGGTGTGAAGGAGTGATTGAACTTTTTAGTTCTGATACCCCAAATGGAAAAAAAATAAGTATATTATTAGAAGAAATAGGTTGTGATTTTAAAGTTACAGCAATGGATCTATTAAAAGATGATCAATTTAAACCTGATTTCAAAAAAATTAGCCCTTTTAGTAAAATACCAGTAATTGTAGATCATGAAAATAAAAAATCTGTGTTTGAGTCTGGAGCGATCCTTATATATTTAGCAGGTAAATATAATAAATTTTATGATGCTAAAGATCGAAATGTTATAAATCAATGGCTGATGGCACAGATGGGAACTATTGGACCAATGCTTGGGCAGCATCATCAATTTCATCATTATAATCCTGGCAAAAGTCAATTTGGAGAAGAGAGGTTTTTTAAAATTGCCAAAAGACTTTATGGTGAGCTAGATGAAAGATTGTCTTTATCAAAATACTTGGCTGGGAATGATTATACAATTGCAGATATTGCAACTTGGCCCTGGATTGCAAGGCATGAATGGCATGATATTGGTCTTAAGAATTATAAAAATTTATCTAGATGGTATATTGATATATCTAAAAGAGAAGCTGTAATAAAAGGATATCAATTTATGAATAAAGAAAAATTTCCCTCTCAACCTTAATTTTTTTAACTTATTAGCCTGTAGATGGAGCCCAAGATACCATTTCCTGATAGCTCTATAGCCAACACAACAACAACAATTAATATCAATTTTTTATTCATTAATAAAACAAATATAATAATAAAATTATCCAAATTAAAGCATAATAATAAAAGATATGCTTTTTAGCAAAAGTAAATGAAATTGAATTTTTCCTAGAGTTTTTTTTTTTCATATCTAATTACAAATTCTAGTCGTCAGCGTATACTTTTTCATCTTTTTCATGTCTTTCTTGAGCTGCAATACATAGATGAGCAACCGGTCTTGCCATTAATCTTTTTATTCCAATTGGTTCTGCAGTTTCTGCACAGAATCCAAAAGTTTTATCTCTTATTCTTAATAAGGCTTGGTCAATTTTAGAAATTAATTTAATTTGTCTATTAATTGCTTTCATTTCTACAGTTTTATCTGTGTACGAGCTTGCCTGATCTACTATGTCAGCTGAAACACTATTGTCATCCATTGAACCATGATAAAGGGCTTCATTATTTGCTTTAACCAATTCTTTTTTCCATGCAGTTAGTTTTATTTTAAAAAAAGATAAGTGTTTTTCGCACATATATTTTTCAGTATCTTTAGGAATATAATTTTTTGAAATTTTAATTGGTGCCTTTTCTTTCTTTTCAATAGTAGCAACTTTTTTTATTACTTTTGAAGGTTTTTTCATTTTTTCAGTAGCTTTTTTTGTTTTCGGTTTTTTAGTAGATGATTTTGAGATTTTAGGCATATGTATAAAATTTAGTGGCCGGAGTATATTCAGCAATTAATACGTGTCAAGTGAGCTTAATTCATATAAAATCAATCAAATGTTAATTAATAAAAACAATATAAA
>CAJQTH010000027.1 GCA_905618905.1 uncultured Candidatus Pelagibacter sp.
TAAAGATCCATTTACGATTTTTTGATAATTCCTCTGGTGGTTCTTTATAGAAGCCAAATAATAATTCTCTAATTTTCCATCTAGCTAAAGCAAAAGCCCTGGGTTGTAAATTTTCTGCTTTTAACCAGTCTGAAAAAATATAATAGCCATCAAATCTCATAAATGGACTTACATTTATTGTTAAGGATGATATCCAACTTGTTGTTGCAACAAAAAAAGCAATACTTTTAATTGCTCCGTCTGGAACAACTGCCCATACAAAGGTTGCTATTAAGGCTAAATGAAGTTCAGTTAAAATTCCGGCAAAATTAATCAATAATCTTTCTTTATGATTTCTTAATCTCCATGCGTTAGTCGTATCAGTATATAAAAATGGAAAAAAAACTAAGAAGGCAATTCCTATTGATGAAACTTGGCAACCATAATACTTGGCAACATAAGCATGTCCTAGTTCGTGGAGAATTTTTACAGCAATTAAGGTAATTGCATAAAATAACAATCCTTTAATTGAAAAAAAATACATAAAAGTTGTTAAGAAATCTTCAAATTGCTGAATAACCAAGCATATTCCAATAAACCCTATTAAATAAATGATATATCGGTACTGTTTTGAAGCATAGGGTATTGTGTATTTTAAAGTTTTTCCTAACCATTCATCTGGTTTAAAAAGAGGAATTTTAAAGAATAAATAACTATGTATTAAATACATTAGCCAATTTTTTTTTTGACTATTTTTTTGAAAAAGAAGATTTGTAATGTTTTGACCCTTAGGCTGAATGATTAGATTGTTGTTAGTTAAAAATGAGATAAAGCTTTTTATTTCTTCAAGATTTATTTTTAGACCTTTTTTATTTATCCATTCATTAAATTTTGATATATCTTCACCAGGCTTCCAATTACTAATTAAACGAAAAGCAGCTATACCAATTGTAAAATATTTATTTCGTAGAGCATCATATAAAAGCCAACCAGGCGAACCATCCTCTCTACTATTGCCTTTAATGAGTTCTAAGTCTTCTCTTAAATATGGAGTTATCATATTCCAATAAATTGCCTCATATAAGTTATTGGCTTTCTAAACAGGTAATAGAATAAAGTTACTCTAGAGCCATATATTTTTGCCGTACCTCTTAAACCTAACCTTGGAATCTCTTGATTTTCATTAAAACTTGATACTAATTTATAAGATAAAACCTCAGAAGGTGATAAATAAGGCTTATAACTTGCTCTTAAAATCTTTCCCTTAAGAGAGTTCATTGGGTTTATATCTAAAAAAATTTTAACTTTTGCCTTATTGTTAATAATTATTGAGTCTTTAACAGGTAACCAAATTAAGAACTCGACTAAATTTGGGTCTGCTATTGTCATAATTTTTTCACCTACGTTAACTGGTTTTCCCTGCCAATCTAATGTGTTCTCAACAATTGCAACACCATTAATTGAAGATAAAATTTTTGTCATTTCTAATTTTTCATTAGCATAATTCATTTCTGCTTTTTTTAACAAAACCTGTGACTGTAACTCTGCTAATTTTGATTTTTCAGTATTATCTGAAAAGGAAGACTGTCGTGTTCTTAAAAGTTTTTTTTCAGCTACTTGTAAAGTTTGCTTTGCTAAATTATATTGATTAATCAAATCATTATCTTCAAGTACAGCTAACAGATCACCACTTTCTACAGTATCATTATTATTAACTATTATTTTTTTAATAACCCCATTAAATGGTGCTGTTATTAAAGATGGATTTTTAGCAATTACCTCAACTGGTGCAGTAGTTGTCATTGAAACTGGAAAAAAAATAATTAACAATATAATTACAATAGTTTTCCATTTATTTTTTCCAGAAAAATATTTATTTATAGATTCTTTAATTGGAAAAGTTGAAATAAAAGAATTAAAAGCATGGCCAAAAGTTCCTGATAAGTGCTTTAATAGTTCTATCTCACTATCATTAATTTCACTTTCTCTATTAATTGCAACAAAACCTTGGTGACCTTTTTGAGGTGAGTGAATGGGGATTAATATTAATATATTTGGTAAATTTTTATTCTTTGTTAATTTATTTTTTTTAGCAAAATCTTGAATATTAATATTGATAATGTCCTTAGGTTGATTGTGATCCTTATGATTAACTATTTTTTCAATAAAGTTCACTAAAGGCGCTGTTCGATCGATTATTGCTAAATCAGAGATTGCCTCAACATTAAAAGTTCCAATTGGTGTTTGTTTTAATAAAAATGCATTAGTAAAATCAATGATTTCTCTTATTTCGTTAACAAGTATAAAATTTAATTCATCTTTAGATAATGCTTCTCTAACTTTTTTTTCAAGTCCTATTAATCTTGCAATCTTAATATTTTTATCTTCGTTCAAACCTTACAACCCCGCTCATTCCTGGTATTAAAGTTTCATATTTTTCTTTAAACTGTAATTTAAGTTCTATAGTTTGGCTGGCAGCATCGACCGTTGCTCCTAAATTTATAATTTTTGCCTCAAGCTCGTCTCCAGTTTCGTCTATTAAAATTTTAACATCCACACCACTTTTTAACCAACTTAACCAATTGCTAGGCACGACCGTTATTGCTTCTAATAAACCATCACCAACAATTTCCATTAAGGGCTGTCTTTGCTCAATACTTGCATATTCATTGGTGTAAACATCCATAACTTTGCCGTTATAAGGAGCGATAATTTTACATCGCTTGACATTTAAGTTGGCAATTAACAGTTCTGCTTTTGCTTTTTTTAAACCATTTATACTAAGCTCATATTGTAATTCACCAATAGAACGCATGTTAAATAACTCTTTATCATTTTTTAATTGCACATCAGCACTATCTAAATTTGCTTGAATAACCTCTCTTTGAGCCTCAAAAAGTTCACAGTCAAATGTAATTAATATATCTCCTTTAAGAAAAGGCTCCCCATTAGTAAATCCAATATTATTTATCTTGGCTCCTATTTCACTGGTAATTAAAACCTGTTCAGTGGCACCAACTAATGCTCTAGCATTATAATCTATCTCTTCTGCACTGACCATTATGGTGGAATTAACTGTTAAGTATAAAAATATAAAGATTTTTTTTAACATGTTATTTTAAAAATTAGAGATTATTAATTAGTTTTTCGCCGTAATTATCTAAATTGTCAGACTCTATTATTAACTGTTGATTCAATGATACAAAATTTTTTTCAGTCTCCTCAATATCTAATAATGTATTATTATCATTTTTCATAAAATCAATTTTGAGGTCTTTAACTGTTATTACACCATCCGAATCCTCAATAATAATTTTAATATCCATTACTTCAATACCTGCTGGTGGGCTAGCTGTAATTTCACCTGTAGCTTCATCGAATAAAATCCAGCTTGGAATATCACTGCCATTTTCTAAAACTAATTTAATTTTATCAAGATTAGGTTCTAGAATATTTTCTAATTTAAAAATAAAATCACTATTAAAATCTCTTGATTCAGATTGAACTTTAAACTCTTCATTTGCTTCAATTGAATTGACGATATCTTTAGATGATTTATTTTGATTAACTGCGTCTGTTGCAGTTTTGTTAGTTAAGCCATCTTCATTAGTAGTGTTTAACTCTACTAAACCATCATTATTAACTGTAATATTTGAAGAATTTTTTCTATTAACTTGCTTCATAATATCTTTATCTTGAGAAATTTTTTCAGGGTCAATTATAACGGTTACTTGTTTTTTATTATTGTCTGTATCAACTGCAATAATTTTAAATTCTAGAAGTTTTATGTCTTTAGGAATATCAGTACTTGCTTTACCCGTTTTTGAATCAACCGTAATCCAAGCTGGTAATTCTGATCCATCTTTCATTATACCGTAATATTTTTGAACTTCCTTACCTTCATCATTAAAAACTTTAAATTTAAGGCTTAACTCATCCTCAGAGTTAGATTCTGCTACAAGGTCGACTAATTTTAAACCTTGATTAAATTTTCTATCTGACGATTCTGGGAGTTTAAATTCTTTAGCTGCAATTCTTTCTGCTCTTCTTTCTTGTCTTTTTTCTCTTCTAATATCCCTCTTAGATTCCTTTTTACTTTCTTTTTTTTCTTCCTTGTATACAGTTGAGGTTGGCGCTTCATCAGCTCCTAAAATTGTAATAGTAATTGTTGCGATGTCAGTTGCTGTGCCATCTGAAACTGTATAATTAAAAACATCATCTGCAGTGTCTCCTGCATCTAAAGCATCTGCCGCATCTTGATTTGCAACATAAGAATAAGATCCATTAGCATTTAAAGTTAGTTGACCATAAGTTCCTGTTAAAGCTTGTCCAACTGTACCAGCCGTTCCACTTCCTTCAGTGCCACCTACTCTTACAGCTGAGACTACTAAGTTTGCAGTATCATCACCATCAACATCTGTATCCTTACTACCAGCTAAAGAAGTGTGAATTACATCACCAGTATGCTCACCTGTCGCATCGTAAGATCCTGAGACATTAGCATTTGCACCATTTGCAACTGTTAAAGTTCCATCTTCAACAATAACTCCAACATCATTTCTTGCAACTGGCGCATCATTAGCTCCTAAAATTGTAATAGTAATTGTTGCGATGTCAGTTGCTGTGCCATCTGAAACTGTATAATTGAAAACATCATCTGCAGTGTCTCCTGCATCTAAAACATCTGCCGCATCTTGATTTGCAACATAAGAATATGATCCATTGGCATTAAGGGTTAGTTGACCATAAGTTCCTGTTAAAGCTTGTCCAACTGTACCAGCCGTTCCACTTCCTTCAGTGCCACCCACTCTTACAGCTGAGACTACTAGGTTTGCAGTATCATCACCATCAACATCTGTATCCTTACTACCAGCTAAAGAAGTGTGAATTACATCACCAGTATGCTCACCTGTCGCATCGTAAGATCCTGAGACATTAGCATTTGCACCATTTGCAACTGTTAAAGTTCCATCTTCAACAATAACTCCAACATCATTTCTTGCAACTGGCGCATCATTAGCTCCTAAAATTGTAATAGTAATTGTTGCGGTATCAGTTGCTGTACCATCTGAAAGTGTATAATGAAAAACATCATTTGCAGTGTCTCCCGCATCTAAAGCTTCTGCCGCAGCTGTATTAGCAATATAAGTATAAGAACCATCAGCTCCAATTGTTAGTGTACCATAAGTACCCGTCACAGATGTTCCACTACTGTTATGGGAACTTCCAGAAGATACGGCCGAATTAGATCCACCATTTTCTTTAATTTGAGTTATGTTTAAAGAGGCTGAATCATCCAAGTCACTATCAGAATGTGAACTTGAGCTCGTATTTATAACATCACCAGAATGTTCTCCTGTAGCATCATAAGAGCCAGAAAGGTTAGCATTTGCACCATCTGTTACAGTTAAAGTACCATTTTCTACAATTACCCCAACATCATTTTGTGCAACAGGCGTATCATTAGCTCCTAAAATTGTAATAGTAATTGTTGCGATATCAGTGCCACCATTACCATCTGAAACTGTATAATTAAAAACATCAGTTGCAGTGTCTCCTGCATCTAAAGCATCGGCTGCATCTTGATTTGCAACATAAGAATATGATCCATTAGCATTTAAAGTTAGTTGACCATAAGTTCCTGTTAAAGCTTGTCCTAAAGTTCCAGCCGTTCCACTTCCTTCAGTGCTACCCACTCTTACAGCTGAGACTACTAAAGTATCATTATTTGCATCCGTGTCTGCGTGACTTCCACTATTTGTTGTTAATACATCTCCTGAATGTTCACCCGTCGCATCATAACTACCTGAAAGAGTTGGATTAGCACCATTTGCAACTGTTAAAGTTCCATCTTCAACAATTACCCCAACATCATCTCTTGCAACTGGCGCAGCGGGAGTGCCAGCAGTAAATACCCTTATGTAATCACCTGCACCATCATTCTTAACTCCAATTCGTAAAGTTCTTTTATCCGCACCAATAGAAACCCAATCTTTTGAAGTAGTTCCATTAGTAGTATGATTGTTAGCATAAAATCTAGGATTTTCTGAAGTCCCTGAACCCTCCAAACCTCTATAATTAATTTGACCTAAAGTAGTTGGATATGTAGCACCTTCTTTAGCAAAGCCCTGAGAAGAGCTAGGAATAGAGTTATTAAACCGGTCGTTATTGGTACCGTATTTAGTCCACCAAATTCCATAAATCTCATATTCAAAAACTACTTGACCTATTTTATCAACTCTATCTTGTTGGGTGTGATCATCATTCATAAAAAGTAAATACGTATTAACTGGATCAGTTCGTGTATTGTGGACTGTTTGGGCTCCGCTGTTATTACCATCATCATCTTTGTCAAAGTAAAGAGTTGGGGTAGGAGAAGCATTTTCTCTCTCAAGAGCTAAAACAAAATCAAATCCACTAGTAGATGTTTGTCCTGAACTAGTATTATTTGCGCTTTTAAAATTTGTTGCATTAGGCTTTTCTTCTACGAATGAATTGATACTTGCAACACCATTTTGTAATAAAGAATGTTCATAATCTGCAACTTGAATGTTTTTAGTTTCTATAATTCCAATGTTTTTCTCTAAATGCCAATCACCTCCTTTACCAGTTATATCATCTGATGCAGCAATATCAGCTTTAGTAATTTCTGAAATTTTACTAATTAATGATAGGCCTCTTTCATTGCTAGCTATATTACAACCATAAAATAAAATATCACCTGATGGACTTAAGTTATTACCAATAGATTTTAAAGTTTTTGAATATTGATTAAAAGTGTCGTTACTTAATAAAGCATCCCCAAATAAAATTTGCCCCGCACTCCCGTGACCAATAATATGCAACGAGTCAATATTTTTATAACCTTTTAAAGTTTGATTAATTTTATCAAAACCATTTTCATTTGATTGAATTAAATGAATTTCAGTATTTTTATCAAAAGCTCTTATTAATTGCTGATAATCTTCAACTTGTGTATCAATAAAAACAACTTGTTTTAATTCGTTTCTTTTTTGATCTCTTGTTTGATTAATAAAAGGAAGTTTTACATCAGAGTCTTTATTTGCGCTTTCTACAAATTTATTAACTTTACTTTCATTATTTAAAGAAAACTTATTATGCGCAGTATCCTCTAAAGTATCTAAAAAAGTTGATGCACCAGCACCATCAAGCATTATTCTTTGCTCTAAAGCTTCGATAAAAAACTTTTTATTATTTTTTTTCATACAGATATTCTATGAAGAAATACATGATAATTTGGCCTTTCTCATCAAAATGAATAGTGAAAAGCACGAAATGAGCACTTACGTTTTTGTTTAAGATAATATTTCTACTAAAGTGGGTAATCACTGATTATAAAGTACAAATTTATTAAGACAAACAGCGATTTAAGATTCATGAATAAAATTCTCATTTTACTAGCCTTATTTTTAATTACTGCATGTGTACGTAGTCCTGAGCCTATTAGTTTATTCGAAACAGAGGAAAAGGCACTAAAAGATATCAGCAACATTGAAGAGATAAAAAAAGATAACAAAGCTTGGGAGGAAAACCTTGAGATTGATTTATACACTGCAATAGCTTTGGCTATTAAAAATAACAAAGAATTAAAAATAAAATTATTAGAAAATGCATTAGCCAATAGGCAAATTGATAAAATAAAATTTGAAATGCTCCCTTCTCTTGCTGCTAATGCTGGTTATTCTGGCAGTGATAGATATAGAACTACAACAAGTGCTAACGTTTCAAACGAAGATACTGCTGGTGTAATGGGCACAACATACACTACTTCAGGTGAGAAAAGTATAGCAAACCAAGATATTGGTTTTACCTGGAATGCTTTAGATTTTGGCTTATCTTATATTAAAGCAGGTCAAAATAATAATAGATACTTGATCTCTGATGAAGCTGAAAAAAAAGCTTCACACAATATAGTTAGAGAGGTTATTAGAACTTACTGGAATTCTTTATCTGCAGAAAAATTAATTAAAAAATATGACCCTTTATTAATAGAGGTAGACGCAGCTTTAAACGACTCTCAAAAGATTGAAGAATTATTATTAACCAAACCTATGGATGCCCTATTATATCAGAAAGAATTACTTGATATTCAAAGAGCACTTCAAACACAAAAGCAAAGTTTTATAGATGCTAAAATTCAATTAGGAACTTTAATGGGTCTACTACCTAATCAAAAATTTAAAATTGTAGATACTAACGAACCGTTAACTATTCTAGATATGAGCTTAAAAGGTATGGAAGAGCACGCCCTAATCCATAGACCTGAATTAATCGAAAATCATTATGAGGAAAGAATATCTGTACAACAAGCAAAGGCGGGAATAATTTCTTTATTACCAGGATTAAATTTCAATGCTGCGTGGACATCTTCTTCTAATGACTATTTAATGAATAAAACAAATTTCGAATATGGCTCAACCCTTGGAGCTAACTTATTAAATGTTTTTTCTTACCCACAAATAAAAGAAATTAACGAAACAAATCTTCGAATTATAAAAGAACAAAGGTTGGCCTTGTCGATGGCTGTATTATCTCAAGTTCATTTATCAAATATTAACTACCAAATGGCCCTAGAAGAATACGCAACTGCTGATCGATATTATGATGTTTCACAAAAAATTACAGCTCAAGTTAAAAACGCACAAAAAATTGCAAAATTTGGAAATCTTGAGTTAATTAGAGAAAGAGCAAGTCTATTAGTTGCCGAACTAAGGTATGATATTGCTTATACAAAACTACAACATGCTATTGGTCAAATTTACACTTCAGTTGGATTAGATGTAACAGAAGATAATGTAAAAGGGATTGATATTGCTTATGGTCAAATTTACACTTCAGCTGGATTAGATGTTACAGAAGATAATGTAAAAGAATTAGGTATTAAACAATATGCAGAAATTATTAAAAATAACTTTAAATCAAATGGGAAAAGATATTATGCAAGTGTTCAAACATCAATTGATAAACAAAATCCAGTTATAAAGAAAAATGAAGGTAAAAATTCAAGTCAATTTACCTTCAAAGCCAACACTTTTAAATTGGATGGTTTTGGGAATACAAAATATGAGGCATATCTTGCTAATGGAGATGAATTGCCATTTTGGATAACATTTTTACCATCTCAAAGGACATTTTTAATTAATGAATTGGATAAAAACGAAATAGAATCTTTGGATATAAAGGTTACAGCAAAAAATATACACAATAGAATTAATAACACCTTTAATTTATTAATAAGTCCAGAAATAAGAGTAGCAAGATTAGCAAAAGAAAAGGAGGTCGCAAAACAAATAAAAATTGCCAAAGAACTAAAAAAGAAAAAGTTAAAAAAATTACAAAAAAAAACAAAATTAGTAAAAAAAGATAATAAAAAAATAAAAAATTTAGATAAGAAATATACCAAAATAAGTAAAAATGAATATTTCTACAGAAATGAACTTAATGATCAAAGAAAAAATAAGTTGGCAAAAATTCTAGAAAATCAAGATACGGAATTTAATAAGCTTAAAAAAATTACCCATGAAAAGAAAGCAGAAGAGGATGAAAAGCTAGTTGCCCTTCAAGAAAAACTGAATGAGAAATACTTAGAAAAAAGTAATAAATTAAAATCTAAAAAATTAATTAAACTAAAAAAAGAACAAGATAAGAAATTAGCTAAACTAAAGAGAAAAATAGATCTTACAAAAACTCAGGAAGACCTAAAGTTAGCAAAATTAAAACAAAAACAAATAAGTGAATTTAATGAAGCACAAAAAGCTGTAAAAGCTGAACAAATTGTAGAAGATAAACATATTA
>CAJQTH010000028.1 GCA_905618905.1 uncultured Candidatus Pelagibacter sp.
TTGGTCTATCGCTTGAGATATATTATATGTCTTTTATTAAACTTGCTACTTATCAAATTACTTCTTGGGGTCATCCAGAAACAACTGGCAATAAAACGATGGATTATTTTTTAACCTCCAAATTAATAGAGAGTGAAGGTAGTGAAAGATACTTTTCTGAAAAATTACTCTATGCTGATCAACTCCCAATGT
The DNA here is from genome assembly GCA_905618905.1 of uncultured Candidatus Pelagibacter sp. Classification (GTDB taxonomy): domain Bacteria; phylum Pseudomonadota; class Alphaproteobacteria; order Pelagibacterales; family Pelagibacteraceae; genus Pelagibacter. Next base: position 193 of record CAJQTH010000028.1, read on the forward strand.
ATTATTACCCTCCTGATATAAAAAATAATTTACAAAAATCTGAACTTACCAAAAATAATATTTATTCCTGCCCACAAACTTTATTTAAAATTCACCCCGAATTTGATGAAATTATTGGAAAAATTCAAAAAAAAGATAAAAATGCAAAGATATATTTTATAAAGGATGTGTATAAAACTTATTACAAAAAACTATTAAATAGATTTAAAAAAAATAAAGAAATTGATCTTGATCGAATAGAATTTTTAGATGGTCTGTCTTGGGAAGATTATATTAATCATTGTGGTCAAGCTTCAGTTTTATTAGACCCTATATATTTTGGTGCTGGAAACAGTTTTTATGAATCAATGTTTTATGGAACACCTACGGTTAGCAAGCCAACAAAGTATACCAAATCTAGATTGGTCCTTGGTGCCTACAAGCAGATGCAAATCGAAGAAGCACCCATCGTAAATAGTGTTGATGAGTATGTAAATAAATCAATTGAAATTGCAAATCATAAAAATTTATACGATCTTAAAAATTATTATAATGAAAAAGCTAAAAAAAAACTTTATGAAAACAAAGATATAATTCCTAATTTAGAAAAAATATTTAAAAGTGTTGTTGCCTAAGTCTTGAGTAAAAAATCGTTTTAAAGACTCAATAATATTTCTATTCCGAAATTATATTATTCAATGACGTTATCTCTCCAACTTTAAATATAATTGCATCCTCTTTTTTAAAGCCATATTTTTCTGCACTAGCCTTAAATCTTACTGGTGGTTCCATAATTGGTTCCAAAGATAAAACAAAAGTTCCCCAATGTGTTCCCATAACCTTTTTACTTCTTAAATCTTTAGCTACATTTAAAGCTTCTTCTGGTGTTGTGTGATAAATAGATTTATCAAACATAGGCTTAAAGTCATAAGCTCCAATATTAATCATTGTTAAATCAATTGGACCATATTTTTTACCTAATTCTTTATAAATATTTCCATAACCAGTATCACAAGCAAAAAGTATTTTTGTATCTTTATACTCAATTAAAAAATTTCCCCAGAGTGTTTTATTCATGTCTGTTAAGCTTCTTTTAGACCAATGAACAGCTGGGAGTAATGTTATTTTTAAATCTTCATTAACTTTAATTTCTTCATACCAATCCATTTCATTTACATCGCTAAATTTATTTTTTGTAAAGTATTTTCCAAGATTTAGAGGTGTTAAAACTTTTGTATCTTTAAACGGATATTTTCTAATGGTTCCCATATCTTGATGATCATAATGATTATGTGTTAATAGTAATAAGTCAGTCTTTGGAATTTCATTTAAATTTAAAGCAGGCTCAGTAAATCTATCTGGACCAAAAATTAAAGGTCCTGCATTTTTTGAAAATACAGGATCGGTTATAATTGTTGTGTGTCCGAGTTTAATTAAATAAGTAGCATGACCAATCCAAGCAATATAATCATCATTTTTATACTTTTCTAAATCAGATAAAACTTTCTCTTTATCTACAACATGTTCTTTTGGAACAGTCATATCTATTTTCTTTTTCAATTTAATGAATTGAGTGTATGAAAACTTGGCTTGACTGGTTCTAACTGGTGAACCTTCTGGATTTCTAAAAGTTCCATCTGGTAAATGATGATAAGGTTTTTTATCCATAGCAATTAATGATGAATTATATGCAATAATTATAAATATGAAAATTATAAACTTTACCACCTGTATTGATATTTTTATTTTTGAGATCTTTTAAAACACTCAATGGTATTCTTTAACAAACAGGCAATTGTCATTGGCCCTACTCCACCTGGAACAGGCGTTAAAGCTCTTGCAACTTTTGACACTTCATCAAATGCAACATCTCCGACTATACCGTTTTCAGTCTTATTAATCCCAACATCAATTACGATTGCATCTTTTTTTACCCAGTCAGCTTTCACAAGTTCTGGAATACCTACTGCTGCAACAATAATATCTGCTTCTAAGCATTCTGCTTTTAAATCTTTAGTTTTTGAATGAGTTATTGTAACTGTACAATTTTCTTTTAAAAGTAATTGTGCCATTGGTTTACCATTTAGATTTGATCTACCAATCATAACTGCTTTTTTTCCACTCAGATTTGGTTCAATTTTTTTAATCATTAAATAACATCCTAAAGGAGTGCAAGGAACTGAACTTTCATAACCTGATGAAAGATTACCAACATTCATTGGATGAAACCCATCAACATCTTTACCTGGCAAAATAGTTTCAATAACTTTTTGCTTATCAATATGTTTTGGTAAAGGTAGCTGAACTAAAATTCCTGAAATATTTTCATCTTTATTTAATTCATTAATTTTATCTAATACTGTTTTTTCTTCCACAGCTTCTGGGTATCTAATTACTTCAGATTTTAATCCCACTTCATTCGCAGCTTTTTCTTTCATACGAACATAAATTTGGCTAGGAGCCATATCACCAATTAAAATAACTGTAAGTCCTGGAATTTTGCTATGTTTAGCTTTTAGCCCCACAACCTCTTGTCTTAGCTCTTCTCTAAGTTCAGCTGCTATTTTTTTTCCATCTATTAAAATCATGTATTTCCTTAAAAAATCATTGGCGCAATGTACAACTTCATACACATTTCTATAAACCAAATCAATAAAAGTAATATAACTGGTGAAATATCTACTGACCCTAAGTTAGGTAAAAAACTTCTTATTTTATTAAGTGCGGGATTTACTAATCGATAAGTCACCTCTAAAATAGAATAAACAAATCTATTTTGAGTGTTTAAGATATTAAATGCAACAAGCCAGCTAATAACTACATTGGCTATAACAACATATGAATAAAGCTTTAATATTTGAAGAGCTAAGTAAAAAATAGCTATCATTTTTTCTCAATATAAATTGACTGACTTGGGAAAGCAAAAGCTGCTTTGTTTCCTTCAACAATTTGTTTTATTTCAATTGCAAGTTTTTCCTTAACCTCCAACCATGTTGAAAAACTATTAGAAGTAGTGAAACATCTAACTCTCATATC
>CAJQTH010000029.1 GCA_905618905.1 uncultured Candidatus Pelagibacter sp.
GATTTTCTTTAACCCACTTCATTGAACTTAGCACACCAGCTAGCGGACCAAAGTCATCAAAACAATCTGGGATTATAGTAATATTTTCTGATTTTTTTATTTCTAGATTGTGACTTGAGACAATAAGTATCTCTTCAAATTTATTGTTAATTTTAGATAAAACATGTTCTAACAGTGTTTTATCTCCAAGTTTAATCTGGTTTTTATCTTCACCAAATCTCTTTGATTTTCCACCAGCTAGCACTACTGCTAAAATATTGTTATCTTCCATAAATAAAAATATAAAACATTAAACTTTTAATTAAAGAATTATAATGGACTTAAAAATTTTAGAAATTGCATCTAATACCGAAAATCACAAAGTGATTAAAAATCATACTCATCAATCAAAGAATAAGAACCCTTTGTGTGGTGATGAAATGGAAATTAGCTTGATAGTTAAAGACAATATAATTGAAGATATGGGGTACCAATGTAAATCATGTATTTACTGCCAAGCTTCAGTAAGTTTGCTTTCAAGGTGGGTTATGCAATTACCAATAGAAAAAATTTCAGATTTTGTCAAAAAAGCTGAGTTTTTCTTTGATGAAAATTCTGACCAATCAAAAAAAATTAATATAAAAGACCTGAAAGATTTTAAAAAGATAATGAATCCAGAAAACATTGCTAGAAAAGAATGTTTGTTGCTTCCTTTTAAAACTCTTTCAAGGGCTCTAAACCTTTAAACTAACAATAACCTTAAAGATAAAAAAATATGATAAATACAATAAAAGAGAATTTTAATAGAGCTTTACATGCTTTAATATTTTCAATAATTACGATTGGTACTCTCTCATTTTTAGAATTTGAAACTCCTTATGGATTGTTTCTAGCTGGATCTTTTGGATCTTCTATGGTTCTACTTTTTGGATACCCTGAGAGCCCTTTTGCACAACCTAAAAATGTTTTCTTTGGACACTTAGTGACTTCCGTTGTGGGTGTATTAATTTTAAAATTTCTTCCAGTAGATCAGTTTTTACAAATTGCTATCGCAGTAGGCCTAGGTATTTTTGTAATGATAATACTTGGCGTAACTCATCCACCAGCAGGGGGAAATCCCATTGTTATAATAGTTGGTGCTTATTCATATGAATTTTTATTAAACCCAATTATTTTTGGTTCAATAATAATCATTGTTTATGCAATTATTCTAAATCGTTTCATTTTGAAGAAAAACTATCCAAGTGGTTGGAAAAAATAATTTTTAAGCTATCTATTATTTCGTTAGCTTAATTTTTCTGGCGGATTTAATCTCTAATACGTGTTTATACAATTAATAATAGAATAAAAATTAATTCTACTCAATATTTCTCCATTTATCTTCAATTAGTTTTTTGATCATAATAAATAATAAATATAAAAGTACATTAATATTAGAATGTGCAATTAAACTAACAGGGTAAAAAAATGAGAGAAAATAAAAATGAAAATACTTTGTGTTTTGTACGACGATCCAAAAAATGGCATGCCAAAAAGCTATGCTTTGAACAAACTTCCAAAAATAGATAAATATCCAGACGGAATGACTCTTCCTTCTCCAAAGGGTAGAGATTTTAATGAAGGAGAATTGCTTGGCTGTGTTTCAGGTGAATTGGGATTAAGAAAATTTCTAGAAAGTAATGGTCATCAATTAGTTGTTACTTCTGATAAAGATGGTGATGGATGCACAGCAGATAAAGAATTAGTCGATGCTGATATTGTTATTTCTCAACCTTTCTTTCCTTATTACTTAACAAGGGAAAAGATGGAGACTGCTCCTAACTTAAAAATGGCAATCACTGCTGGAATTGGTTCTGACCATGTTGACTTACAAGCTGCTATGGACCGTAAAGTTGATGTTGTTGAAGTAACTTATTGTAATTCACGATCTGTTGCTGAACATATTGTTATGATGATTGTTTCTATGGTTAGAGATTATCATACACAATATGCAATAGTTAACAATGGTGGTTGGGATATAGCTGATGCCGTTCAAAGATCTTATGATGTTGAAGGAATGCACATAGGAACTGTTGCGGCTGGCAGAATTGGGTTAGATGCCCTAAGAAAAATGAAACCATTTGATGTTCATCTTCATTACTTTGATCGTCATAGATTGCCTGATGCTATTGAAAAAGAGTTAAATTTAACTTTTCATGAGTCTGTAGAATCTATGGTTAAAGTTTGCGATGTGGTGACAATAAACTGTCCACTACACCCAGAAACTGAACATTTATTTGATGAGACAATGATTAGCAAAATGAAAAAGGGTGCTTACATAGTCAATACTGCCAGAGGTAAAATTTGTGATAAAGATGCTATTGCTGCAGCTCTTGAATCTGGTCAGTTAAGTGGTTACGCTGGAGATGTTTGGTTTCCGCAGCCCGCTCCTAATGATCATCCTTGGAGAACCATGCCTCATCATGGTATGACACCTCATACATCTGGAACATCTTTATCTGCTCAAACAAGATATGCAGATGGGGTAAGAGAAATTTTAGAATGTTTTTTTGATAAAAAAGAAATCAGAAACCAATATCTAATTGTTCAAAATGGAGAACTTGCTGGAATGGGTGCTCACTCTTACAGTAAAGGAACAGCTACTGATGGTTCAGAAGAAGCTGCAAAATACAAAAAAAAATAATTTTATTATCAAAAAAGTGATTTATAAAAGGTATAAATCACTTTTTTAAAGAAAATTTGTATTACCAGTAAGAAAAATTAAACTTTTCGTTGTTTAAAATTTAGTTAGTTTAAATATAGTAGCTAAATGAATTCTAATTACAAAGTTATAAAATTTAGATCCAACAAGTCAAAAGAAGTTGAAGATCAAATATCTATTGAGGAACCTTTAGAAATTATAATTAGATTTAAGAATAAAGATAGTTGGGTCGATAACACTATATCTATTACTATGCG
>CAJQTH010000030.1 GCA_905618905.1 uncultured Candidatus Pelagibacter sp.
TGAGCTAGATGTTTATTTGTCATCAGTTACTGACCATTATGCAACAGCTAGTATCTGTGGGCCAAATAGTAAAAAAATTCTAAATAAATTAATACCTAATCTTGATCTTTCAGATGAAAACTTTCCACACATGTCTTTTAAGAATGCAAAAATTGATAATATTAAATGTAGAATTATGCGTATTAGTTTTACAGGCGAACATAGTTATGAAATCAATATTCAGGCAAACTATGGTGAAGACTTATGGAAAAAATGCACGGAAGCAGGTGAAGAGTTTAACATCACACCTTACGGTACTGAAACAATGCACTTATTAAGAGCTGAAAAAGGATTTATTATTGTTGGCCAAGATACAGATGCAACAATGACACCTATAGATTTACAAATGGATTGGATTGTTAGTAAAAAGAAATATGATTTTATTGGTAAAAGATCTCTTTATAGATCTGACACCATGAAAGAAGGTAGAAAACAATTAGTGGGTTTAGTGACAGATAATCCAACTGAAGTTTTAGAAGAAGGAGCTCAGATAATTGCTAATATAAACCAAACACCAGTTGAAATGTTAGGTCATGTAACATCAAGTTACTATAGTCCTAATTTAAATAAATCAATTGCACTAGCGGTAGTTAGAGGTGGAAAAAATATGCTAGGTCAAAAGTTATTTATTCCAATGGAAGATAAAAACATTAATGTGACTATTGTTGATCCTGTTTTTTTTGATAAAGAAAATTCGAGGTTAAATGCTTAATTATAAAACTTCTATTAAAGGTGATGTAACTTATTCTGATTTAGTAATTAAAGAAATTAAACCTATTATGAAGTTAATCATAAGAGGTAAAACAAAAGATTTTATTAAAGCTATTGGTAAAAATCTTAATATGGTCTTACCTACTAAAGCTAATACATCTACATCAGCAGAACAATTAACTGCATTTTGGTTAAGTCCAGATGAGTGGATGCTGATATCAAATGAAACTGTGAATGAGGATAATAACAATTATCACGTTGAAGATGAATTAATCAAAAATATATCTAAAGTGAAATTAGGTGCAGTAACTGATGTGAGTGACCAATTTGTAATGTTGAATATAAAAGGTAGTAAAGTTTTTGATTTATTTGCCACTGGATCTCCTTTTAACTTTAATGAATTTAAAAATAAGAAAGGTTCAGTTGTTCAAACAATACTGTCACATATTGATGTAATTATCCATCTTACGGAAATAAATGATGTTAATTTACTTGTAAGGCGCTCTTTTTCTGAGCATTTGCACTCTTGGATGAGTGATAGTGCGTCAAGGTTATAGCCTTATATTTGTTAAAATTATTGTTATATGAGGTATATGAAAAAAATAATCCTTGTGGTGCTATTAGCACTTTTACCCTTCTCTCTTAACGCAGAAACTAAACTTGATCAGATTATATCTTCTGGTGAGTTAAAAGTTGGAACTACAGGGGACTGGGATCCAATGACGATGAAAGATCCAGCTACTAATAAGTATGTTGGTTTTGATATTGACGTCATGCAAGAATTAGCAAAAGATATGGGTGTAAAAATTACTTTTGTACCTACAGAATGGAAAACTATTGTTGCAGGAATTACTGCGGGAAGATATGATATTTCTACAAGTGTAACCAAAACTCCAAAAAGAGCAGAAGTTGCTGGATTTACAGATACTTACTACAAGTATGGGACAGTTCCACTGGTACTTAAAAAGAATTTAAAAAAATATTCAACGTGGAACTCTTTGAATAATAAAAGTGTAACCATTGCAACAACACTTGGAACTTCTCAAGAGGAAAAAGCTAAAGAGTTCTTTCCTATGTCTAAATTGCAATCAGTTGAATCTCCTGCAAGAGACTTTCAAGAAGTATTAGCTGGAAGAGCAGATGGAAACATTACAAGTTCAACAGAGGCCAATAAATTAGTTATAAAATACCCACAATTAGCAATTGTTCCTGATGGAGAGAAAAATCCTGCCTTTTTAGCAATGATGGTTGGTAAAAATGATAAAGTTTGGAACGATTATGTTAATGCATGGATTAAAGATAAAAAATCGTCTGGTTTCTTTAATAAACTACTCGCTAAATATAATTTAAAAAGCTTATAAAAAATTAGATATTAACCTCTAATTCATTATAACTTTAAGAGTGAAAAATTTACTTTTTTTACTTTTAATTTTACCTCTTAACTCTTGTAGTGGTCAAGAGTTAGGGTGGTTTATTCTATCACCTAATAATGTTGAAGGGTTAACTAACTTAAAATTTTTACTAAGTGGTTTAACAACAACTATTTATATTTCAGTAATATCTATAATTATTTCTGCTATTTTAGGTTTTATTGTTGCAATACCCTCTTTAGCTAAAAATAAACTTTTAACATACATAAATATTGGATATGTAGAAATTGTAAGAGCAATACCTCTGCTTGTTTTAATCTTATGGATTTATTACGGTCTACCTATAATGACCGGATTAAGCTTCAGTCCATTTGTCTCTGGAATAATTGCACTAGCAATAAGTGAGAGTGCTTTTCAAGCAGAAATTTTTAGAGCAGGTATAAACTCAATTAAAAAATCACAATGGGAAGCAGGTTCGTCACTGGGGTTAACTTTTTATAAAAGATTAAGATTGGTAATTCTTCCCCAGGCAATTAAAAATATTCTACCTGCATTAGGTAACCAGTTTGTATATGTGTTAAAAATGTCTTCATTAGTATCAATTATAGGTATTGGTGACTTAACAAGAAAAGCTAATGAATTAGTTGTATCAACTTATAGACCATTAGAAATTTATACATTCTTAATTTTAGAGTATTTAATTTTAATATTAATTGTTTCATTCTTTGTAAGAAAATTAGAAAAAAAACTTGAGCAAGATGGTAATAATTAATGAATAGTTTAGATAATATAGATTATGATGTTGATCTAAGTGATGGTGTTGTTACCTTTAAAAACATTAATACTACACTTGGTTTTGTTAGATATAACGCTGAATCAGAAGTTGAGTACATCTTTGTTAACCCTATATTTAGACGTCAAGGACTTGCTAAAAAGCTATTAAGTATTATTGAGGAAAAAACTAAAATCAAACCTACACCTCAAGACCCAATCAGTCCTTTAGGTGAAAAGCTCTTTAAAATTAATAAACAAGAAATTAACTAGAATTCTGGGGCACAGGGTAACAGAACTCCCCTGCTAGCTTTAATTTTTCTTAGATTTTCTATAATCCCAAGGGTAATCAAACTCCATAGACCACATACCTATTTTATTGATTCTTGCATAATCTTCATCGGGTATAAACTTTTTTGAATACCTTCTGTATGCAAACGCATAGCCACTTCTAACTAGATAGCTCGATAGGCTTTCATTATTAACAAAACATTCGGCTAGTGTTCTTTTGTATTGATCTTTTCCCTCACTAATACATTCAACATTATTATTTCCAATTTTATCAATAAGAATTTGTTTTGCAGTAACACCACAAGGATCTTTTACGCTATCTTTAAAACAAGTTTGTTTCAATTCAGGTGTATCTATTCCAGTAAATCTAATTTTTTCTCCATTAAGATGAATTGTATCTCCATCAACAATTTTGATTGTTTGAGATTTAACTTGGTTAATAGTTAAAATGAATATTAGTATTGAGACACTAATAAGAAAAATGGCTTTTCTTTTGTTTAAAAACATTATTTAAAAAGTATCCAATAAAGATGATTACTGCAATACCCATAAACCAATTGGTTGCCATGATGGTATAAAAAATATCTGCATAATCTCCACCTCTAATATTAATTACATACCATAATGATAAAAAAGGAAATGCAGTTAATCTTAGAACGCTTAAGTAAAGACTGTAAACTGGCTTTTTAAGTGCCTGAAAAACTGCTGTTGTAATAAAGAACACGGGATAAATAGGAGCTATTAATGCAGCAATTTTTAAATATATAGCACCATGATAAATGGCTTCTGCATTATCTGTAAATTGAGATACAAAAAACTCTGCTCCAAAGAATAAAATGATACCCGCTACAGCCATGAATGAAGATCCAAAAAATAATGCCTTAGTATAAAGCTCTCTAATACGGTTATAATTTTTAGCACCAAAATTTTGTCCACCAATAGAAAGTACTGCTGTATTTAAACCAATTACTGGAAGTAAGAAAACTTGTTCAACTCTTAAAGCTGCACCATAACCCGCTGTTGCAAGGTCACCAAATTGTCCAATAAAATATAAAATATTAAAAATACCTACACCAATAAACAACATACTAATCATTATTGGCATTGCTTGAGAGAACAATTCTTTAAGAAGAATAAATTTAGGAATAAAGCATTTAATAGATAGATACTTTCTTAATTTACATGAGTTAATTTTGTAAGCTAAATAAATAGTACCAATGGATTGGGCGATAACAGTTGCTATTGCAAGGCCACCTATACCATAAGCTGGAACAATTCCGTATCCCCAGATAAATAATGGATTTAAAAAAATATTTAAAAAGAAACTAAAGATAAGAACATTTCTATAACTCTTAGTATCACCCTGTGCATTCAAAGCTCCATTTAAAGAGATTTGAATCATAACTATAAATGTTCCGTAAAAAATTATATCTAAATACTCTCTAGTTAAAACGATACCAGCAGCATCAGAACCCATGACACCTAAGAGAAAATCAGAAGCATTTAATCCAAATAAAGTAACAACAATTGAAGTAACCAATGCAAAAATTACTGATTGAGCAATAAATAGCGATGCTTTATTAATTTTTTTAGCACCTAATAAATTACCAATACAGGAGTTCGTTGCAGCACCAATACCAACACCAACAGCAATGATGACAAAGTATATTGGAAACGATTTAGCTATTGCACTTATAGCTTCTGCCGAAATTCTACCTGCAAACCATGTATCAACTAAATTATAGAATGTTTGAAACAAAGAACCAACACTAGCTGGAATAGTTACTTTTTTAAGTAATGACCAAATTGGATCTTTGGTTAAATTTATTGCTTTAGACAATTGTTTTTCCTATTTAAATTCTTTTTGAAATATATGCTTCGAACCACTCTTTTTTGCAAGGTTTATTTGCTTTTGTCTCATTCGAAATCTCTCTTTTTGAGTTTGAGTTAAATTATCATGACAGTTTACACATGAAACACCCTCCTCATATTTTTTAGACTTCTTATCTTTTAGTGAAACAGGTTTTCTACATCCACTGCATATTGAGTATGTGCCAGTTACCAATCCATGTTTAACACTGATCCTGTTATCAAAAACAAAGCATTCCCCATTCCATAGACTTTCTTTTTTCTTAACGTTTTTTAAGTAATTTAAAATTCCACCTTTTAATTGATAAACATTTTTAAAGCCTTTTTTTTCTAAAAATACTGAAGCTTTCTCACATCTTATTCCACCAGTACAAAACATTGCAATTGGCTTTGTTTTTTTTAGTTTATTTAAGTATTTAGGAAATTCTCTAAAATTATCAACATCAGGATTAACAGATCTTTTAAAGGTACCCACATTATACTCAAATGGTTTTCTAGAATCTAAAACTAATGTTTCTTTATCACCAATCAATTTATTCCATTTATTAGGATCTACATGATTATCTTTTTTATTTTTTGATGATAAAGAAAGACCCATTGGAACTACTTCTTTTTTAATCTTAACTTTTGGTTTATGAAACGGTTGAAATTTACTTTTTGAAGTATTTTCACTATCAAACTTTTTAAAATCTAATATCTTTTTAATCTTTGTGATAGTTGACTTTAGATCGCTAGCTTTTCCAGAGATTGTTGCATTTACTCCTTCACTAGCTATAATTATTGTTCCTCGGATATTTTTTTTGATTAAAAAATCCTGTAGTAAAATCTTATTTTTTTTTAAAAAGGTAAGTTTTTTAAATTTGTAAAAACCAAATACACCAAACATTATAACAATCTACAAACAGTCATTCCATCGCCTAATGGTACAATGATTTGTTCCACTCTTTTATCGTTTGCAACATAAGTATTAAAATCTCTGATATTTATTGTATATTTATCTAAATTACCTTCATCAGCAACTTCACCATGCCATAAAACATTGTCTACAATAATCAATCCACCTTTATCTAATAACTTCAGTGATCTTTCGTAATATTCCCTATAGTTCATTTTATCAGCATCAATAAAAACCATATCAAATTTATCATTCCTTAACTCTTCCAAACTATCTAATGCAGGTTTAACAATTGTTTGAATTTTATTATTAAGATTGGCTTTTTTAAAAAAATCTAATGCAACTTTGTTCGTTCCCTCATCTTTATCTAGCGCTACAAGTTTGCCATCATCCGGTAATGCTAATGCTATAGAAAGTGCACTTAACCCAGTAAAAGTACCAATCTCAAGTACTGTTTTGATATTAGAGGTTTTTATAATTAAATGAAGAAAATGACATTGAGATGTTGCTACTTGCATTCTCTTAATATCTCCAAGTGTATTATTGTAATCGATTATTTCTTGCTGAATGGGATTTAACTTTAAACTAAAATTATTTATATATTTTTCAAGTTTTTCAGTAATTTCAAGGTTTTTACCCACAACTTTTTAAGTCCTTTATTTCGTCTAATCGCTCAACAGACACGTTATTAAATTTGTATTTAATTCTCATCGTTATTTATATTTTTTTAAAAGATAAAGTAAAAAAATACCCCTTAATAAACATATTATCCTATAAAATATTCAATAATTTCAAAATTATTTTAAGAATTGTTTCTTAAAAAAATTGCATTTTCAATTTTTTCAAATGCGTTTTGATATGGTTGTGGTGTTAATATTTGAGCATCTTGTCTATCAGTTTGTCCATATCCAAAAGATTTCTTCTTAGTCACTACAAAATTTATTCTAACTTTTGTTTCGGAGCCAATTTCTTCAATAAATGCATTGGCTTTTGTTTGAGAAACTTTTGTAATTCCTAACCAAAATCTAAGTACTTTATCACTATCTGCTGTACTTTCAGCCGTAATAAGACCTGTTTTAACATCAGCGCTATTTATACTGTAACCTAAGTCTTGGAATACAGACATAACACTTGGAAAAACTATTTCCTTTTTAGAATCATAACTTCTTGATTGCATAGATTGCATTTCAAGAGGTGTTAGATTCACAGTAGGTTTAGTAGTTTCGCAACCAGCTGTAAATATTAATAAAAATGGTAGAAATAAATAAAATTTTTTCATAGTTTAAAAATTAGACTCTCTACTTTTAAAGTCTGTTACAACTTCATTGTTATCAAATTTAATAATTAAAGTCATCATTCTTGAAGACGTTTCAAAACCAGAGGCTTTAGATGTTTTTCCTGCAAGTATTATAGTCCAGTATCCTGATTGAGAGGAAGATTGATTTGTCTGAGCTTGTCTTTGATATGTCCAAACTTCATCTCCAGATGAGTCTCTTGTAGTGATGTTTGGGGCACCAAAAGTTTCTAAAATTTCTGTTTTTGAAGTTTTGCCTACTTCAACTTTCAGCTGAACCATTCCTTGTGTTAACTCTGAATTTTTTTTTGTTAATGTTTCGGGTGCTGTAATACAGCCAGTTAATAACACAGAAAAAATAAATACAATTAAAATTCTACACATACATAAAACTATATTTTTTTAAAACATTAACTGCAAGCTTTTTATGTCTTCTATAACTATCAATCTTTATAAAATCAAAGTTTCTTCTTTAATATCTCATTTATTAATTGAGGGTTAGCTTTGCCACTTGAAGCTTTCATTGCTTGACCTACAAAGAAACCAAATAGTTTTTCTTTACCATTCTTATATTCAATAGCTTTTTCCCTGTTATCATTGATAATCTTATCAATTAAAGCTTCTAATGCTTTAGGGTCACTTTCTTGTTTTAAACCTTTTTCTTCAACAATTATTTGTGGGTCTATGTCTCCATCCATCATTAATTCAAATATCGTTTTAGCTATTTTTCCAGAAATTGTTCCATTCTTAATTAGATTGATTAATTTTGCTAAATTTTTTGCACTTATGGGGCTTTGAGATATTTCCAAATTTTTATTATTTAAAACAGCAAACAGCTCACCTGTAATCCAGTTAACGGCTAACTTTATATCTAAGTTCTTACCCATCTTTGCAACTACCTCTTCAAAATATTTTGCCGTATCAATATCTGATACTAAAATTGTTGCTTCATAAGGAGACACTTTAAATTTATCAATAAATCTTTTCTTTTTTTCGTCTGGTAGTTCTGGAATATCTAATTTAAGTTTTTCAATGAACTCGTCTGTTACCTCTAATGGCAATAAATCTGGATCTGGGAAATATCTATAATCATGAGCATCTTCTTTAGATCTCATAGATCTTGTTTCATTTTTTTTTGTATCAAATAATCTTGTTTCTTGATCAATTGTTTCACCCTCTTCAATTAAATCAACCTGTCTATTAGCTTCATAATCAATAGCCATTTGCATAAATTTAATTGAGTTAACGTTTTTAATCTCACAACGAGTTCCAAGTTTATCAGAGCCTTTAATTCTAACCGAAATATTAACATCAGCTCTTAATGAACCTTCCTGCATGTTTCCATCACACGTACCAAGATATCTCATAATGGATCTTAGTTTTTTAACATAAGCACTAACCTCATCTGGAGTTCTCATGTCTGGCTTACTAACAATTTCCATCAAGGCTACACCAGACCTATTTAAATCTACCAATGTATTTTGTGGATCCATATCATGAATACTTTTTCCAGCATCTTGCTCTAAGTGAAGTCTTTCAATCCCCACTTCCTTTTGGCCATGTGCCATATCAAGAACAACTGTGCCCTCTCCTACTATAGGATATTTAAATTGTGAAATCTGATAACCTTGTGGAAGGTCTGCATAAAAATAATTTTTTCTATCAAAAACTGATTTTTTATTAATTTGAGCTCTTAAGCCTATACCTGTTTTAATTGCTTGCTTTACACAGTACTCATTAATAACTGGAAGCATTCCTGGAAATGCAGCATCTACTAAACTCACTTGCGTATTAGGTTCGGCACCAAAAGTTGTTGATGAAGATGAAAATAATTTTGAATTTGATGTAACTTGCGCATGAACTTCAAGACCGATTACCACTTCGTAAACATTTTCTCTTCTTTCAATTAAATATTCTGAATTATCTTTAGTCATTTATTTAATCCACCAGTCAGTAATTTTGTTTTTAAATTCAATTTTTTCTTCCATTGCATAAGCAATGTTTAAAATATTTTGTTCATCAAAAGCTTTACCAATGATTTGTAAGCCTAATGGGTAACCTTTGGCATCTACACCAGCTGGTATAGAAATAGCTGGTAATCCTGCTAAGTTCACGGGGACTGTAAATATATCATTTAAATACATAGAAACTGGATCATTAGTTTTTTCACCAATTTTAAATGCAGCACTTGGCGTCGACGGAGTTAATATTGCATCAACTTTTTTATAAGCTTCATCAAAATCATTTTTAATTAGTTTTCTAACTTTTTGAGCTTTTATGTAATAAGCATCATAATAACCTGATGATAAGACATATGTACCAATCATTATTCTTCTTTGAACTTCTTCACCAAAACCTTCGGATCTAGTTTTTTCATACATATCAATTAAGTTTTCACCCTTTGATCTAAATCCATACTTAACGCCGTCATATCTTGCTAAGTTTGAAGAGGCTTCAGCTGGAGCTACTATATAGTAAGCAGGTAATGCATAATTTGTATGGGGTAATGAAATTTCAACTATTTCTGCACCACAATCTTTTGCATACTCAATTCCTTTAGTCCAAAGGTCTTCGATTTCTTTAGGCATTCCATCAACTGTATATTCTTTTGGAATACCAATTTTCTTACCCTTAATATTATTTGTTAATTCTTTGCTATATGCATTTCTCTTAAAATCAATTGAAGTTGAATCTTTTTCATCATAAGTGCTAATAATTTCTTGAAGAAGAGCACAATCTTTTACATTTTTAGACATAGGTCCTGCTTGATCAAGAGATGATGCAAAAGCAACAATACCATACCTTGAACAGCTACCATAAGTAGGCTTTAGACCTACTGTGCCAGTAAATGAAGCAGGTTGTCTTATAGATCCACCTGTGTCAGTTCCAATTGTAATAGGTGTTAAATTGGCTGCTAGGGCTGATGCTGACCCACCAGATGAACCACCTGGCACTAAATCTTTATCTATTGGGCTTTGTACACTTCCAAAGAAACTTGTTTCATTAGAAGATCCCATTGCAAACTCATCACAATTTAATTTACCAAGTAAAATTGCTCCTTCGTTCCAAATATTTTGAGTAACTGTCGACTCGTATGGTGGGATAAAATTATTTAGAATTTTACTACCCGCCGTTGTCTTTACTCCATTTGTGCAAAACAAATCTTTAACAGCCATTGGAATTCCTGGTAGCTTTAAATCAAAGTTTGGTTTTTGATCGAAGGCTCTGGCTTTATCAAGTGCGTTAGAAAAATCTTCTGTAATATAAGCATTTAAATCTCTAGATTTTTCCCCTCTATCAATAAAAGCTTTGGTAGTTTCTTCTGATGAAATTTTTTTATCTTTAATACTTTTAACTAGATCTGTTAGAGTAAGTGAGGTGATGTCTGACATTATTCAACCACCCTTGGCACAACAAAAAAATCTTCATTTTCATCTGGAGAGTTTTTTAAAACTTGCTCTCTAATATTTCCACTTTTAACTTCATCCACTCTTAACTTTAATGTTGTTTCAGCAACAGAAGTTAAAGGTTCTACGTTATTAGTATCGAGTTCTTTCAATTTTTCAATAAAATCAAATATAGAGTTCATATCTCCAGCTAATTTTTTAGCTTTTTCATCATCAACTGAAATTCTTGATAATTTAGATATGTGCTTTATTGTTTTAAGATCAATTGTCATGTGGTAATTAAATATGTCGGCAAACTATCACTTAAGTATAAAATATACAATATGATCACAATTGAAGATTTTAAAATAAAACACTCAAATAAAGTACGATTTATTGGTTTAGATTTGGGGTCTAAAAGAATTGGTGTCTCTATTTGTGATGCGAAACAATCAATTGCGACACCGTTTAAAACTATAAATAAAACAAATACTAATGAACTTATTGATCAACTTAATGTGATTATTAAAGAAAACAATATCGGTGGTATCATTATTGGCAATCCAGTAAATATGGATGGTTCACTTGGAAGGTCAGCTCAATCTGTTAACGACGTTGCATTAAATATTTCAAAATCTATTGATCTACCTGTAATTCTTTGGGATGAAAGGTTATCAACAGTTGGAGCCTTTAACATCTCAAGTTTTTTGGATATTAACGTATCAAAAAGAGTTAAAACTATCGATCAAAATGCAGCAGCTTTTATTTTGCAAGGAGCTATAGACTTTTTAAACAATTAATACTTGCCATAGGTATACTTAATAGTTATAGAGTTAGTTTTAATGGCAACCAAAACAAATAAAGCTATTAAAATCTCTCAAAAACACCTCCTAGGTATACAAGATCTATCCATAAATGATGTTAATTTAATTTTAGATGAGGCTAAGACTTTTATTAAACTTAACCAAAGTAAAAATAAAAGATTGAATATCTTGAGTGGTAAAACTCAAATTAATTTATTTTTTGAACCCTCCACTAGAACACAAAGTTCATTTGAATTAGCTGGAAAAAGATTGGGTGCAGATGTTATGTCAATGAACATGGCGAACTCTGCGGTTAAGAAAGGTGAAACACTAATAGATACCGCAATGACTTTAAATGCAATGCATCCAGATATAATTGTAATTAGACATCAAGATTCAGGTGCATGTAATCTTTTATCTCAAAAAGTAAACTGTGCAGTGCTTAATGCTGGTGATGGAAGCCGTGAACACCCTACTCAAGCTTTATTAGATGCTTTAACAATTATAAATCGTAAAAAGAAAATTGAAGGTTTAAGAGTTGCGATTTGTGGTGACATAACTCATTCACGTGTTGCAAGATCAAATATTTATCTTCTAAATATGTTGGGAGCAGAAGTTAATATTATTGCACCATCAAACTTAATGCCAAAAAAAATAGAGAAGTTTGGCGTTAATACATTTACAGATATGAAAAAAGGTCTGAAAGATTGTGACATTGTAATGATGCTAAGGTTACAAAATGAAAGGATGACTAGTTCTTTCTTGTCTTCTAATAGAGAATACTATGAATATTATGGACTAACTCCAGATAAGCTTGCTCATGCAAAAGATGATGCTTTGATTATGCATCCAGGTCCAATGAATAGAGGGATCGAAATTGATACAAAATTGGCAGATGACATTAACAGAAGCGTGATTAAGGAACAGGTTGAACTAGGTGTTGCAGTAAGAATGGCTTGTTTAAAAATATTTTGTGAATAAATGAAAAAACAATACTTTATAAATGCAAATATAATTGACCCTCATAACTCTATCAATGAGAACGGTGGATTAATTATTGGTGAAGATGGTTTGATTGAAGCTATTGGTAAAAAAGTAAATTCTAATAACATTCCTTCAAGAGAAAAGGTAATAGACTTAAATGGCAAATATATATTCCCAGGTCTTGTTGATATGCGTGTCTTTGCAGGCGAACCTGGTTATGAATATAAAGAAAATTTTAGAACTCTAAGTAATGCAGCACTTGCAGGGGGTGTTACTTCAGTTGTTACTATGCCTAATACGGATCCAATTATAGATAACGTTTCAATAGTAGATTTTTTAAAAAGACGTGGAAGAGACAAATCTAAAATTAATGTTTTTCCAAGTGCCGCTCTTACAAAAAATATTGAAGGAACTACCATGACTGAATTTGGTCTACTTCAAAGTAGAGGAATAATTGGATTTACTGATGGAGTTAAAACAATTCAAAATACTAGGCTGATGTCTCGTATAATGAACTCAGCTAAAGATTTGGGCACACTAATTATGCAGCATGCTGAAGATTATGATTTATCTAAAAATGGAATGATTAATTCTGGAATTATTGCAACTAAACTTGGGTTATCTGGAATACCTGCTGTTGCTGAAAGAATAATTATTGAAAGAGATCTAACCTTACTTGAAAACATTAAATGCAGATATCATATATCACAAATTTCTGCTGCAAAATCTGTTGAGATTATTGGGGAAAGAAAAAATAAAGTTAAGTTTACGACAGGTGTCTCCATAAATAACCTTTCGTTAAATGAAAATGATATAGGTGATTTCAGAACTTTCTTAAAGTTATCACCACCATTAAGAACTGAAGAAGATAGAATTGCGCTAGTACAAGGATTAAAAGATGAAATGATAGATGTTATTGTATCTGATCATAAACCAGAAGATGAAGAACAAAAAAGATTAACGTTTGCACAGGCATCTACTGGAGCTTCTGGAATAGAAACGCTTTTATCACTAAGTCTAGAGTTATATCACAATGGCTCTGTTAAATTAGAAACTATAATTAAAGCTTTAACATCAAACCCTGCAAAAATTTTAAAAATTGATAAGGGTAATCTTTCAGTGGGTAATGAAGCAGATTTTTGCATTGTAGATATAGATAAGCCATGGGTTGTTAAAAAAGATAAACTTATCTCCAAATCAAAAAACACTTCCATTGAAGACAAAAAACTCCAAGGTAAAGTCACCAATACATTTGTAAAAGGTGAAGAACTATTTAAGTTATAATAATGGAATATTTAATTGTTGCGTTAAGCTCATATTTATTAGGATCAATACCTTTTGGTTTTATACTTACAAAAATATTTTTAAAAAAAGATATTAGAGATATTGGCTCAGGAAACATTGGAGCTACAAATGCTCTTAGAACAGGTAATAAAACGTTAGGCTACACAACTTTATTGCTAGATATAACAAAAGCTGTATTGCCTGTTTTATATGTAAAATTTAATTATCCTGATTATATCTTTATTGCATCACTAAGTGCATTCTTGGGACACGTTTTCCCTATATGGCTCAAGTTTAAAGGGGGTAAGGGTGTTGCAACATATGTTGGAATATTATTTTCAATAAACATAATTCTGGGTTTGGTATTTTTTGTTAGTTGGGCTGTTACATTTCTTATTTCAAAATACTCATCACTTTCATCACTTGTTGGTAGTTTAATGGTTCCAATTTATTTAATAATTTTTGAAAATTATAATTCAATTTTTTTCATAATAATGTTTGTACTTATATTCTATACACATAGAGAAAATGTCAAACGATTGAAAAACAAAGAAGAAACCAAGACTAAAATTTATTGATTTGACTATCTGAGTCTTTTAAGTAATTTGTTTAGTAATGAATCTTGTAGTCGTAGAAAGTCCAGCTAAAGCAAAAACTATCAATAAATATCTAGGTGATGATTATATTGTATTAGCAAGTTATGGTCATATTAGAGATCTTCCTTCGAAAAATGGCTCTGTTGATCCAGAAAATAATTTTAAAATGGAATGGGAAGTGGATAGTTTTTCTAAAAAATATCTTAAAGAAATTACAGATGCAGCTAAAATTTCTTCAAAAATTATACTAGCAACTGACCCCGACCGAGAGGGAGAAGCAATTGCTTGGCATGTTAAAGAATATTTAAATGAGAAAAAATTGATTAAAGACAAGCAGGTCGAAAGAGTTGTTTTTAATGAAATTACAAAAAAAGCAGTTATTCATGGAATTGAAAACCCACGACAAATAGAGCCACTACTTGTTGATGCCTATATGGCTAGAAGAGCCTTGGACTATTTAGTTGGCTTTAACATATCACCCATTTTATGGACAAAGCTGCCTGGTTCTAAATCTGCAGGACGTGTTCAGTCAGTTGCTTTAAAATTAATTACAGAACGAGAACATGAAATAGAGCTTTTTGATCCTGAAGAATTTTGGACTTTAAGTGTTCAATTCAACGACAATGACAAAAATTCTATATTAGCAAGTATCACTCAATTAAATGATAAAAAAATTGAAAAATTTTCTTTTAAAAATAAAGCTGAAATTGATAAAGCAATTGAAGAAGTTAAGTCTAAGAAGTTTAATATAAATGACATCTCAAGCAAAGTTATTAACAGAAACCCTTCAGGCCCTTTTACTACCTCTACATTACAGCAAGTTTCTTCTGGTAGACTAGGATTTGGAGCTTCACGAACAATGCAGATAGCTCAAAAACTTTATCAAGGTATAGAAATAGACGGTGAAATTATTGGTCTTATCACGTACATGCGAACAGATGGTACTAATCTATCTACAGACGCTATAGACACTTTCAGGAAATATATCAAAAATGGGTTTGGAGATGAATATGTTCCAGATAATGCAGCAAGTTACTCTGGTAAAAAAGCTAAAAATGCTCAAGAAGCACATGAAGCAATTAGACCTACAGATATTATGCGTGCACCAGGCACTGTTAAGAAATATCTAAGTCCAGACCAGCATAAATTATATGATTTGATTTGGAGTAGAGCCCTATCCTCTCAAATGAAACCTGCTCAATTTGATAGAAATACCATTACGATAAGCTCAGAAGATGGTGCAACTATTTGTAAAGCTAGCGGTTCTGTTATTAAATTTGATGGTTTTTTAAGAGTTATGAAGGATACTAAAAAAGATGATGATGAGGATATTCTTCCAGAAATAAATATAGGTCCAGTTAATATAGAGGCTCTATTAGATGAGCAACATTTTACACAACCGCCACCTAGATATTCAGAGGCAAGTTTAGTTAAGAAATTAGAGGAACTAGGTATTGGAAGACCTTCTACTTATGCAAGTATAATATCAGTTATATCTACTAGGGGATATGCTGAAGCAATCAATAAAAGATTTCACCCAACAGATCGTGGTAAATTAATTTCTGCTTTTCTTGAAAAACTTTTTTCCAAGTATGTTGACTATAACTTTACTGCAAGTTTAGAAAACCAACTTGATGACATCACAACTGGTAAAGAAGGGTGGATAAAAGTTCTAGAATTATTTTGGAAAGATTTTAATAAAAATGTATCTGAGGTTAAAGAGAAAAGAACTAGAGAAGTTTTAGATCTATTAAATGATAGCCTAGGCAGTTTAATTTTTGAAAGAGATAAAGATGGAAATATTAATAGACAATGTAAGTTATGTGACAGTGGATCATTAAGTTTAAAAAATAGTTTTAGAGGTGGTGCTTTTATAGGTTGTTCAAATTATCCAGATTGTAAATTTACTAGACCCCTTTCTAAAGCTAAAGCAGCTGCTCAATCTCAACTAGCTGAACCAAAATTTATAGGGAAACATGAAAATGGTAATGATGTGTATCTTAAAAATGGAAGATTTGGACCCTATCTTCAGTATGAGAAAATTGACGAAGTGAAAGAAGAAGTTGCTGTTGAAACAAAAAAGAAAAAGAAAACAAAAAAAAAGAAGGTAAAAAAAGAAGATGACAATTTAAGAAATGTTTCTATACCTAAGGGAATTACATTGGATAGTGTGGATCTTGATAGGGCTAAATTTTTATGTTCATTACCCAAAATTTTAGGTATTAACCCTGAAAATCAAAAAGATATAATTTTAAACTCAGGTAGATTTGGTCCATATCTAAAGTGTGAAAATAAATCTGCTAGAATTGAAAATGTTGAAGAAATTTTTTCAATTGGTTTAAATAGAGCAATAACCTTAATAGCTGAAGCTAAACCTGGCAGAATGTCAGCATCAATAATTAAAGATCTAGGTGAACATCCAGAAGATAAAAAACCTGTTAGAGTGATGAAAGGTCAATATGGACCTTACATTAAATATAAATCACTCAATGCAACAATACCTGAAGAAAAAGATCCTTTAGAACTTAATATGGAAGAGGCACTAATATTGATTGAGAAAAGAAAAGAATACGATAAAAGTAAAAAAAGTAAAAAAAGCAAAAAAAAGAAAAAAGGTAAATAATTATGAATTTTGAACAAAAAATTAATGAACTAAAAATAGTATTACCAGAAGCGAAAGCTCCAGTGGGATCATATGTGGCTTCTAAAATCATAGGAAAAATGCTTTTTATTTCTGGTCAAATTTCTATATCCGCTAGTGGTGAATTAATAAAAGGTAAAATTGGTAAAGAATTAAAAACTGAAGATGGTTATGAGGCCGCTAAAAGATGTGGCCTAAGTATAATCTCACAAGTCAAAAAAGCTTGTAATGATGATCTATCTAAAATTAAATCATGCATAAAATTAACAGGCTTTGTAAATTCTACAGAAGATTTTACTGAACAACCTAAGGTGATCAACGGTGCTTCTGATTTGATAGTTTCGGTTTTTGGAGACGCTGGAATGCATACAAGAGCTGCTGTTAGTACAAACAGTTTACCACTTGGAGTATCAGTTGAAGTTGATGCTATTTTTGAATTAAATTAAAAACCTATAGCAAAATATTTAATCTTAAGTTCTTTCATCTTTTTGGGTGAATAAATATTTCTCATATCAAAAATTTTATAATTTTTATTTATAACATCTTTTTTAAAGTTAATTGACTTAAAGTCATTCCATTCTGTGTGAATAATTATTAAGTCAGCTTTTGCTATTGCAGACTTAATGTCATTAGAAAATGTAACATTTTTAATTTTATTAAAATCATTTTTTTTACCAGTTGGGTCAAAATAATTTATTTTAGCTCCTTTTTTGACTAAAGAAGGTATCATGGTTAAGCATGATGAATCTCTCATATCATCTGTGTTAGCTTTAAATGTTACACCTAAAAAACATATTTTTTTATTTCGAACATTATTATTTAATATGTCATAAACCCGTTTTAATAATAAAGAGGATCTATTATCGTTAGATTTAATTACACTTTTAATAACAGATAAATTAGTTTTAAATTTATCACTTGTAGAGACGATAGCTTTAGTGTCTTTTGGAAAGCAAGATCCACCATAAGCTGGTCCTGCTCTTAAAAAACGACTACCAATTCTTTTATCAAGACCCATACCAATAGAAATATCCTCAATATTAACATCTATTTTTTCACATAAGTTTGATAATTCATTAATAAAAGTTATTTTTGTTGCTAAAAAAGCATTCGAGGCATATTTGATTAATTCTGCAGCCCTTCTTGAAGTGTTAATATATTTTGCTCCTTTAGATATAAGTGGTGAATAAAGATTTTTTAATGTTTTATTTGATCGTTTATCATTAGTGCCAATAACTATTCTGTCCGGATAACTAAAATCTCTTATAGCTTCACCTTCTCTTAAAAATTCTGGATTTGACACAACAGAAAATAATTTTTTAGATACTTTTTTTGAAATTATTTTTTCAATTTCATCACCAGTAGTAACTGGTACTGTAGATTTGGTAATAATAATTTTAAATTTATTAATAACAGCACTGATTTCTTTTGCAACATTGTAAACTTGACTTAAATCAGCAGCATTACCATTTTTTTTAGTTGGTGTTCCAACACATATAAAAATAATATCTGATTTTGATATTGAGTCCTTTAAGTTTGTTGAAAATTTTAATCTTTTATTTTTGAAATTTTTTAAAACTAATTCATCTAGACCAGGCTCATAAATTGGAATAATTCCTTTTTTTAAATCTTCAATTTTATTTAAATCTTTATCGACACAAATAACATCATTACCAAGATCTGAAAAACACACACCACTCACTAAACCCACATAACCTGTCCCTATCATGCAAAGTTTCATATTTTAGAAATCTCCAAAGTTGAATTAATATAACCTTTCATTGTGCCGCAATCTAAATATTTTCCTGAAAAATTATGACCAATAAACTTATAGTTTTGACTTATTAAAGATTGTATGGCATCAGTAATATGGATCTCTCCACCTTTACCGGGTTTAAGTTTTGATAATTCATTAAATATTGTTTTAGGTAAAATATACCTTCCAATAACAGCATTATTTGATGGGGCTAGTTTGATAGAGGGTTTTTCTACAACATTTTTAATTGTAAAGTTATTCTTATTTACTTTATTTTTAACACTATAAATTCCCCATCTTGAAACTTCTTTTTTATTTACTTTCATACTGGCCATTACAGATGAATTATATTTCTTATGAACGGCAATCATTGATTTAGAGCAATTATTTTTAACAATCAAATCATCAGGTAGTAGCATTAGAAAATATTTATTTTTAATATATTTTTTTGTTTTTAATACCGCATCACCTGTTCCAAGAGGTTTATCTTGAAAAACAAATTTAATCATTTTCTTGTATTTCAAGATTTTTTGATATTCTAGTATAATTCTTGGATCTTTTTTTTTCTTGATTATATCTTTATAAAATTTATCGTTATAAAAATATTTCTTAATCATTAATTTTTTGTGAGATATAATAAAAATAATTTCTTTAATTCCAGCACTTATACATTCATCTAAAATATATTCTATTCCTGGCTTACCATTAATAGGTAGAAGCTCTTTAGCAAAAACACTAGTTAGTGGTAACAATCTTGTTCCAAGACCTGCTAAAGGAATAATAGCTTGTTTAATCATATAAATGTTTTACTTATTAATATTAATATTACAAATGAAATTAATAAGACAAATTACTGATTTAAATAAGGCAATTAGTAATCAGAAGGAATTAGGGTTTGTTCCTACAATGGGAAGTCTACATAAAGGGCATGCTTCACTTATTACTTCCTCTAAAAGAAAATGTAAAAAAACATTAGTTAGTATTTTTGTTAATCCTACTCAATTTAATAATGTCAATGATTTCAAAACTTATCCTCGGAATCTAAATAAAGATATAAAGTTACTAAAAAGGTTAAAAGTTGATTTTCTTTATGTACCTACTGTTATTCAAATTTACAATAATAAGGAGCGTAAAATAACTAGATTAAATAAATCACAAAAAGTACTCTGTGCCAAATTTAGAAAGGGGCATTTTGAGGGTGTACTTGATGTTATGGGTAGATTTACCGATATAATTAAACCTAAAAATATTTTTATGGGAAAAAAAGATTACCAACAATTTTTTTTAGTACGCAACTTTATTCAAAGAAAATACAAAACCAAAGTTATTGCATGTAAAACAATAAGAGATGTAAATCAAGTAGCATTATCTTCAAGAAATTCATTGTTGGATTTGGAAAACCTTAACAAAGTTGGAAAGATTTCTTTAGTGTTAATCAAGCTAAAAAATTTAATTAAAAAAAATATTCAGGATAAAAAATTGATTAAAAAAATAAAAATTGACCTTGTAAAAAAATTCAATATTAAAATTGAATATTTAGAATGTAGAAACCTACTTAATCTAAGTACTAATTTAAAAAATAAGCCATTTAAGCTATTTGTTGCGTATTACATAAAGGGTGTAAGACTTATAGATAACTTTTAAAGAAAATAAGCGCTAACACCAAGAAATGAAACAAAACCAATTACATCAGTAATAGTTGTCACAAATACACTGGATGCGATAGCAGGATCAATATTCATTTTTTTTAGAGTTATAGGCACTAAAATTCCAAATAAACCAGCAACAATCATAGTGACTATCATTGACATTGAAATTATTAGAGAAAGTAATGAGTCTTGAAACCACACTTGAACAACTAAAGCACTTATTATTGCAAATATAATACCATTTAAGATACCAATATTGAATTCCTTTAAAATATTTTGTGAAAAATTGTTTTTTGTTAAATCATTTGTTGCTAAAGTTCTTACTGTAACAGCTAAGGTTTGCATTCCAGCATTACCTCCCATAGAAGCTACGATTGGCATCAGAAATGCAAGAACAACCATTTGTTCAATTGTTGCACCAAATAAACTGATAACCCATGTTGCAAGAAATGCAGTAAATAAATTTAATAAAAGCCAATTAAATCTTCTTCTGGTTTTTCTAAAAACACCATCAGTAATTTCTTCATCACCCACCCCTGCTAATCTTAAAGCATCTTCTTCAGCTTCTTCTTTTAATACAGTTAGAACATCATCATACATGATCATACCAACCAACTTATTTGATTTGTCGACAACTGCAGCCGAATTTAAATTGTAGTTTTCAAATACGTTACCAACTTCTTCTTTGTCCATATCTACCGGAATAAGTAACTGTGACTCTGACATAATGGAAAGCATTTTAGTTTCCCTTGAAGTAGTTAAAACTTTAGATGAGGGAACAGTTCCAATTGGCTTAAATCCCTCATCTATAATAAAAATTTCTAAAAATTCATCAGGTAAATCTTTATTTTCTCTCAAATAATCAATGGTTTGGCCAACAGACCAATTGCTAGGAACAGCTGTAAACTCACGTTGCATTATTCTAGCCGCAGTATCTTCTGGGTAACTTAAGCTTTCTAATAATGCAAATCTATCTTTTGGTGGTAAAGAACTTAATATTGTATTCTTATCTTTTTCGTCCACATTTTCTAAAATTGTTATGGCATCATCTGACTCAAGATTTTTTAAAAGTCTAACAATAGTATCAGGTGATAAGTAGGTTATAATTTCAGATTGAACTGACTCATTTAATTCAATAAATACCTCAGGATCTATATTGAAATTATTAAGTTTTATTAAACTTTCTCTGTCATTTTGCCCAAGGTGTTCAATTATATCCGCCGCATCTGCTGGGTGCATTTCATTAAAAGAGTTAGTAATAAATTGAGCATCATTGTTAGCAATCTTAGAAGTAACAACTTTTATGTACTCTTTATTAAACTCAAAATTAACTTTTTTATCTTTTATTTTTTTTATTAAAGACATAAATTTATCTATAAATCAATTTTGCACTAATAGTGTATAATAAAAATAATACAATTTATAAATGAATATAGAGATTAAAAAGTCAATAAAACCAATAAAATACGAGGAAGCAATAAAACTCCTTGAGGAAAGATTATTGGAGATAAACAGTGGCCAAAAAAAAGATTTAATATGGATATTAGAACATGAAGAAGTTTATTCAGCGGGTACTAGTTATAAAGAAAAGGAAATTCTTAATAAAAATATAAAAATAGTAAAAACAAACCGTGGAGGAAAAATTACTTATCATGGTCCAGGTCAAATGATTTGTTATTTTGTTATAGATTTAAAAAAAAGAAAAAAGGATATTAGAAAATTTATAACTTTAATTGAAGAGACGATTATTAACAGCTTATCAAAATTTAACATTGAAACATTTGGTGATCCAAAAAATATTGGTATTTGGGCTAAGCATAATAGTGAAATTAATAAAGTTGCAGCAATAGGTGTAAGGGTAAGCAAATGGATAGCTTATCATGGGTTTGCAATAAATATTAATAATGATCTTTCAAAATATAAAAACATTATTCCATGTGGTATTTCAGATAAAGGTGTAACTAATCTTAAAGAAATTAAAGATCAAGACTATAAAAATTTAGACAAAATTATTATTGATACGTTTTCTAAGAATTTGGAAATCTAAGTCTTTTTGTCTTTAAAAGTTTTTTAAAATAATCTGGTAACAATGCTGTGTAGGTATATTTTTTATCATTAATCATAAATTTAATTTGGTATGAATGAAGCATTAAATTTTTATTTATTGCTTTATCTGTATTGCTAAATTTATATTTTTGGTCGCCATAGATTGGGCATCCTACTGCATAAAGCTGTTTTCTTAATTGATGTTTTCTTCCTGTGATTGGTTTCATTTCAACTAGACTGCATATAGAATTTTTATCTAATACTTTGTAAAGTGTTCTAGCTTTTTCAACTACCTCTCTATCATTGTCATATCTAGTTAAATCATCATTCCACTCACCTGAGTCTTTTTGTAATTCTCCATGGCATATAGCTAAGTAAGTTTTATGAACTTTTCTAAGTCTAAATAAAGATGTTAATAACTGGGCGGATTGTCTATGCTTTGCCATAATAAAAACTCCAGATGTATCTTTGTCAAGTCTATGTACAGAAAATGGTTTTGTGTCTTGAAAAATTTCACTACGAGCAAATATATCTACAAGATTTTTTTTAGATTTAGTTCCACCTTGAACTGAGATGCCAGAACTTTTATTAAGAACAATGAAATCATCATTATTATCAATTATTAATTCTTCATTTTCTTTAATAACTTCTTCTGAGGGTACAAATTTAATTGTTTTTTGAACAATTGTTTCTTTAAAATCAAAATTAAACAAATCTATAGTGTCCCCAGTTTTTACTTTGTGAGAACTTTTTATTTTTTTACTATTAATTTTAACTTTCCCACTTTTTAAACTTTTTTCAATTAAACCTTGAGGATAATTTCCTAGATTATTACGTATCCATCTATCAATACGCATATCGTTAAACGTTGAATCAACGTTAAAAGACTTTTTCATGATGATATTATTTTATATAAAAGATTAAGCAGTAGCTAATTTTTTCTCTTCAATTTTATCTTTTACTGGATCTTTTTTTTTTCTATCAACTCTTTTCGCTTCAACATCTCTATCAACAAATTCAATTACTGCCATTGGTGCATTATCTCCATATCTAAATCCAGCTTTAATAATTCTAGTGTACCCACCATTTCTTTTTTCGTATCTTTTAGAAAGGGTTTTTGTAACTTTACGAGCTGAAGTAATGTCTTGTAATTTAGTCATCAGCATCTTTGTTGTTAGTAGTGTTTCTTTTTTACCCAGTGTAATAATCTTATCAGCTTGAGGTTTTAGGAATTTAGCTTTTGGAAGCGTTGTAGTTATCTGCTCATATTTTATTAAAGAATTAAGCATATTCTTTAATAAAGCTTTTCTATGTTCAGAAGTTCTATTTAACTTCTTATTAGCCATTCCGTGTCTCATTAGATTTGCTCCTCTAACTTTTTAGACATTTCAGCTATATTTTCTGGTGGCCAATTTGGTATTTCCATACCTAAGTATAAAGACATACCAGTTAAAACTTCTTTTATTTCATTAAGTGATTTTCTTCCAAAGTTAGGTGTTCTAAGCATTTCACCTTCTGACTTTTGAACTAAATCTCCAATGTAAATAATATTATCATTTTTAAGACAATTCATAGAACGCACAGATAATTCAAGCTCATCAACTTTTCTTAATAGATTCTTGTTGAATTCAGGTTCAGATGAAACTTCTTTTACTGGTGCTTCAACAGGTTCATCAAAATTAACAAACATATTTAGTTGATCTTGAAAGATTCTAGCAGAGTAAGCAACAGCATCTTCTGCAGAAATTGATCCGTTAGTTTCAACTTCCATACTTAATTTATCATAATCTAAAGCTTTTCCTTCTCTTGCAGTGCTTATAGAGTAAGAAACTTTCTTGACTGGACTATATAAAGAATCTATTGCGATTAACCCTAAAGGTGGCTCTTCCGGCTTATTCATTACTGCAGGCACATATCCTTTTCCAGTTCCAACATTCATTTCCATATGGAAATGAGTATTTTCATCCAAATTACAAATTACTAAATCAGGATTTAAAATTTCAATATCAGTAACTGATGCAATATCAGAAGCTTTAATTTCTCCTGGACCTTTGGCATCTAAAATAAGTTTTTTGGTAGCATCTGTAGAGCTTTTTAAAGCCAATGATTTTACGTTTAAAACTATATCAGTAACATCTTCTCTAACACCCTTGATAGATGTAAATTCATGAAGAACACCATCAATTTGGATTGAAGTTACAGCAGCACCTCTTATTGATGAAAGTAAAATTCTTCTTAAAGAGTTACCTAAAGTTAGGCCATACCCCTTTTCTAAAGGTTCAGCAATAATTTTTGCATGAGATTTATCATCACTAATTTTAACATCTAACTGAGCTGGTTTAATTAATGCTTTCCAATTTTTAGCATTTACATTTAAACTTTCCATTTATTAAACTCTCCTTTTTTTGGGTGGTCTTACGCCGTTATGTGGCATTGGTGTAGTATCTTTTATTGAAAGAATTTTAAATCCTCTCGCTTGTAAAGCTCTTAATGCAGTTTCTCTTCCTGAGCCAGGTCCTTTAACCTCAACTGATAAAGTTTTCATTCCAAACTCTAGAGCTTTAGATGCAGCAGAATCTGCAGCAATTTGTGCAGCATAAGGCGTTGATTTTCTAGATCCTTTAAAACCTTTTTGTCCAGAAGATGCCCAAGATATAACATTCCCATTAGTATCTGCAATTGAAATGATAGTATTATTAAAAGTAGATTGCACGTAAGCAATACCATTAAGAATATTTTTTTTTATTTTTTTTTTTTTTGAGTAAGAGCTTTTTTTAGATTTCTTATCAACTTTTTTTTCTACAACTGCTTCTTTTTTCTCAACATTATCTACTTTAGCCATAA
Source organism: uncultured Candidatus Pelagibacter sp. (assembly GCA_905618905.1). Taxonomy (GTDB): domain Bacteria; phylum Pseudomonadota; class Alphaproteobacteria; order Pelagibacterales; family Pelagibacteraceae; genus Pelagibacter. The sequence goes on from CAJQTH010000030.1 coordinate 25,230, forward strand.
ATTAATTATTTTTTAAGTGGAGTTAATTTTTTACCGGCAATTGCGATTGCTTTACCTTTTCTTGTTCTTGCATTGCATCTTGTTCTTTGTCCTCTAACAGGAAGTTTTTTTCTGTGTCTAGATCCTCTGTAGCATGCAAGATCAATTAATCTTTTAATAGTTAAAGAATAATCTCTTCTAAGATCACCTTCTACTTTAAAGTTTGCATCGATATATTCTCTAATTTTTAAAATATCTTCATCTGTAAGTTCATTAATTCTTTTTGCTTTAGGAATTTCTAAAGAAGTGCAAATTTGGCTAGAAAACTTATCACCTATACCATAAATGTACGTTAGTCCTATGTGGACAAGTTTATTTTGTGGAATGTTTACACCTGCTATACGGGCCATATTTCTGAGAATAAATTTTAGCCTTTTATATAAGAAGATGTTCTAAAGTCAACGCATTAAACCTTAAGAATTTCATCTATTTTGTTGGTTATTTCGTCGATTTCACCTGCACCATCAATTTCAGTAAAATTTGAATTTTTTGAATAAAAATCTAACACAGGTTTTGTAGATGACATGTAGGTATCATACCTAGAGATCACAATATCTAGATTGTCATCTTTTCTTTTCTTTAAATGCTCAACACCACATGGATGAAGCTTTATTTGATCTTTATTGAAATACTCGTTTAAAGTCATATTGCATCTTTCACAGGTCATTCTACCCATAATACGTTTTTCGATAGTATCTCTTGAAACGTTTAATAGTATTATATGCCCTATTGTTTGATTAAACTCATTTAATATAACTTTCAAATTAATAGCTTGTTCAATATTTCTTGGATATCCATCAAAAATAATTCTATCTCTATATTTCAAGTTATTTAGAGATTTTCTTAATAAGGTATTTACAATTTCATCTGAAACAAATTTACCGTTTGAAATCAATTTTTCAATATCACTACCAAGATCAGTTTTAGATTTAACCTCATCTCTTAACAAATTTCCAGTTGATAGCTGAAAGTAATTATGTTTTTTAACAATAGATTGTGCTTGAGTCCCCTTACCTGCTCCTGGAGGACCAAAAAGAATTATATTCACTTAATTATTTTCCGAATTTTGTTTTTTTAATTAACTGCTCATATTGAGAGCTCATTAATCTAGTTTGAATTTGTGTAACGGTATCAATTGCAACCACTACTACAATTAAAATTGATGTTCCACCTAAGTAAAAAGGTATCGGATAATTAGCAATTAAGAATTCTGGCATTAAACAAACTAATGTTAAATATATCGCGCCAATTGTTGTAAGTTTTGTTACAATTTTATCAATATATATAGCTGTGTTTTCCCCCGGTCTAATCCCAGGAACAAAACCACCATATTTTCTTAAATTGTCAGCAGTCTCAGTTGGATTAAATGTTATTGATGTATAGAAAAAAGTAAAAAAAATTATTCCAGAAGCATAAAGTAGCATGTATAGAGGCTGCCCTTGTGTAAAGTATGAACTTAAGTTTAAAAATGCATCATTATCTGAAAAACTAAAATTAGAAAAAGTTACAGGTAATAATAATAAAGCTGATGCAAAAATTGCTGGAATAACACCAGCTTGGTTAATTTTTAAAGGTAAATGAGAAGATTCACCACCATACATTTTATTTCCCATTTGTCTTTTAGGGTAATTTATTAAAATTTTTCTTAATGCTCTTTCCATGAAAACAATGAACATTATTGTTGCAACCAATAATACAAAAATTCCAATAATCATAATTGTAGATACCGCACCTGTTCTACCAAGTTCAAATGTTGTAACTAAAGCACGTGGAATTTCAGCAACAATACCAGCAAAAATAATCAATGAAATACCATTGCCAATACCTCTTTGAGTTATTTGTTCACCAAGCCACATTAAAAACATTGTACCAGCAACAATGGTTGATACCGCTGTTACTGTAAAAAATGAACCTGGATTAATAACTAAGTCAGCAGAAGATTGTAAACCTACAGACAATCCATAACCCTGAATAGTTGCAAGAATAACCGTCCCATATCTTGTGATCTGAGTGATTTTTGCTCTTCCTGTTTCACCTTGTGCTTTTAAATTTTTAAAATAATCAGATACGCCAGTTAACAACTGAACTATGATTGAAGATGAAATATAAGGCATAATTCCAAGTGCAAATATAGCCATTCTACTTACGGCCCCACCTGAAAAAACGTTAAACATTCCAAGTAATCCTTTTTGATTACCACTCATCATTGTTTGTAACTGCTCAGGATCAATACCTGGAATCGGCACAAAAGTACCAAATCTATAAACCGCTAGGATAAAAATTGTAAATATTATTCGATTTTTAAGATCATTAGTTTGAGAAGATGAGCTCATAATATCTTAATTATTTTTTTAATTGTATTGTTCCGCCTGCTTTTTCCAATTTAACTACAGCAGCTTTTGATATTAGATCAGCTTCAATGCTAACTTTATCTTTGATATCACCTGTGCCTAGTATCTTTAGTTTTTGAGAATTCTTATTAATTAATTTCAATTTTATAAGTAAAGCCATGTTTATTACATCGCTTGAATTAATAGTTTTTTCATCAATATAGGATTGAATTTTTTCTAAATTCATTATTGCTATAACAGCTTGGTATCTCTTAATTGCGTTAAAGCCTCTTTTAGGTAATCTTCTATATAAAGGCATTTGACCACCTTCAAAAGCTTTAATAGCAACACCAGATCTAGATTTTTGACCCTTAACTCCTCTTCCAGAGGTTTTACCTTTTCCAGAGCCGATACCTCTACCAACTCTCATTTTTTTTTTATATAAAACTTTTCCAGTAGTATTTAATGTGCTCATTATCCTCTTTTTTCAATTACGTCAGAAATTTTTTTATTTCTAATTGTTGCTATGTGTTTTGGTGAATTTTGTTTTAAAAGAGCCTTCATTGTAGCTCTTATCATGTTGTGAGGGTTTGATGTTCCCATTGATTTAGCAACTATATCCTTAATTCCCAAAACTTCACAAACAGCTCTCACAGGACCCCCAGCAATTATACCAGTTCCTTTTGGAGCTGATCTTAAAATAATCTTACCTGCTCCATCTTTACCATAAACATCATGGTGTATAGTTCTGCCCTCTCTTAAGGGTATGTGTATTAATTTTCTTCTAGCAGTTTCATTTGCTTTTTTAATTGCATCTGGAACTTGTTTGGCTTTAGCATGAGCTATACCAATTTTACCTGCTTGATTTCCAACAACAACCAGTGCTGAAAAACCAAATCTACGTCCACCTTTTACAACTTTAGTAATTCTATTAATGTGAACTAATTTTTCTAAAATTCCATCGTCAATTTTGTTTTTAAAGTCCATAATTAAAATTCCATTCCATTTTTACGTAACGTTTCAGCAAATGCCTTTACTCTACCGTGATATTTATAAACACCTCTATCAAAATAAATTTTTGTTATTTTTTTTTCTACTGCTTTTTTTGCTAGTTTTTCAGCAACAATTTTAGAAATATCCGTCTTATTAACTTTACTCATAGCTTTAACATCTTTTTCAATAGAAGAAGAAGAAAGTAAGGTAATATTTTTAACATCATCAATGATTTGAGCAGATATATTTTTTAAAGACCTTGAAATACTTAGTCTAAATCTATCAGGAGAAGAGACATTTTTAACTTTATTAGTTACTCTAAATTTTTTTCTTTGAATTGCGTTTAATTTCATTATTTTTTCTTTCCTTCTTTTCTTAATATATACTGACCTTTTTCTCTAATACCCTTGCCTTTATAAGGCTCTGGTTTTCTAAAAGATTTGATTTTTGAACAAACCATACCAACTTGTTGTTTGTCAGATCCACTAACTTTGACAGTCGTTTGTTTTTCAACAACAATCTTAATACCTTCCGGTATATCAAAATTTATATCATGACTATAACCAAGCTGCAGATTTAATTGTTTTTCTTTTAATGCGGCTCTATAACCAACACCAACTAACTCTAATATTTTTTCATATCCAGTACTAGAACCAATAACAGCATTATTTATTAAACTTCGATTCATTCCCCATAGTCTTTTTGAATTTTGGTCAACTTTTTTCGGTTTGATTGATATCTCTTTTCCTTCAGTAATATCAACATTAAACATTTCTAAATCAACATTAAGAGATTTTTTTCCTAATGGTCCTTCAATATTAAGCACGTTACCAGATAGCACTGCTTTAACTTT
>CAJQTH010000031.1 GCA_905618905.1 uncultured Candidatus Pelagibacter sp.
ATTTTTAAATAAATTTTATTAAAGACTTTCAGCTTTTTTTTGAAATGCATCAGCAATTTTGTTTAAGCCAAATTGGAAAGATTTTTCCATAATTAAATTTAAAAACTTATTTTTTATTTCAAAATCAACATCAAATTGAACCTCAGTGTAGTTTTCTTTTTGTATAAATTTCCAGTTATTTTCAAGATGATTTAATGGACCACCAATATTAGTTACATATATTGAATCGTTTTTTTTGTCATATCGAACATCACTTTTATAAGTACCCACAAAAGGTTTTCTACCAATAGTAAGATCTGCAATAATTACTATCTCGTCTTGTTTATCTTCTTTTTCATAGACTTTTGAATCAATACAAAAAGGAATGAACTCAGGATATTTTTCGATGTCTAAAACAAAATCAATTAATTTCTGTTTTTCACGAGCTATATGCCTAGTTACTGAGGCTTTGGGCATTAATGTTTGTTTAATCTGTTTTGTTGAAGTTTAGCAAAGTCTTCATCAGCATGATAAGAAGATCTTGTTAGTGGTGAAGAAGAAACTAATAAAAAACCTTTGGACTTTGCAATATTTTCTAAATCCTTAAATTCATCTGGATGATAATATCGATCTAATGGATGATGTTTAACAGAAGGTTGTAAATATTGACCTATTGTTAAAAAATCAACTTCTGCAGATCTTAAGTCATCCATTACCTGAATTAATTCATCTTTACTCTCTCCTAAACCAACCATTAGCCCTGATTTAGTAAAAACTTTTTTATTAATTTTTTTTACATTCTTTAAAAGTTCCAATGAACCAAAATATCTCGCACCTGGTCTAACTTTTAAATAAAGTCTTGGAACTGTTTCAATATTATGATTGAAAACATCTAAGTCAGCTTCTAAAATTTTTTTATAAGCATCCCCTTTTCTTAAAAAGTCTGGGGTTAAAACTTCAATTGAAGTTTGAAGGTTTTTTTTTCTTATGGCTGTAATTACATCAAAGAAATGATTGGAACCTCCATCTTCTAAATCGTCTCTATCAACAGAAGTTATTACAACATGCTTAAGATTAAGTTTGTGAACTGCATTTGAAATTTTGTAAGCCTCAAATGGATCTAAATTTTCAGGCTTTCCTGTTTTAACATCACAGAAAGCACATGCTCTTGTACAGGTGTCTCCCATAATCATAAATGTAGCATGACGCTTACTCCAACATTCTGTAATATTTGGACAATTAGCTTCCTGACAAACTGTTACTAAATTATTTTGATTAACAATAGTCTTAGTCAAGAAGAATTCTTTGCTGTTAGTTAATTTAGACCTTATCCAATCAGGTTTTTTTTTAATCGGATTTACTGGTTTATTAACTTTTTCTGGGTGTCTTGGTTTAATTGTCATTGTTTTTAATTATATAGAGGGTCTCCCCTTCTTTGCCAAATATAAATTTTTCTCTAATTAAGGTTTCAACATAATCTAGGTCTAATTTAGTACTTAATAGTGAATTTTTAAATTCAAAATCTTTGATTTTGTTGGATAAATTAGCCTCTTCTATCTTTAGATTTATTAGAATCTCTTTTTTTTTAAAATAAGAAAAAAGGCCCCTTTCACCATCGAGAAGGTTAAAGAAAAAATAAAGTATTAAAAAAGTAGAGATTAATAAAAAATAATTTTTTTTTAATTTACCCAGCATTAATGAATTTTACTCATTGATGCTTTTTTTCCAAGCTCTTCTTCTATACGTAATAATTGGTTATATTTTGCAACACGCTCAGATCTAGCTAGAGAACCAGTTTTGATTTGATTTGAATTAGTACCTACAGCAAGGTCTGCTATAAAAGTGTCTTCGCTGTCTCCAGATCTATGAGAAATTATTGTTTTGTAACCAATAATTTTTGCAAACTTAATAACTTCAAGTGTTTCTGATACTGTACCAATTTGATTAAGTTTAATTAATATTGAATCTGACGAGTTATTTAAAAAACCTTTTTTAAGTCTTTCTAAATTAGTTACATACAAATCATCTCCAACTATTTGTACATTATTAGTATTTTTCATCAATTTACTCCATGCCACCCAATCATTTTCTCCGAATGGATCTTCGATAGATTTGATTTTGTATTTATTTATTATTTTTTTATATTCTTTAATAGATTGATCTACTGAAGCAAATTTTTTTGAATGAATAGAGTATTTATCTTTTTTAATTAATTCATTTGCTGCAACATCTAAACAAATCGAAACATCTTTGCCATTTTTAAAACCAGACTTATTAATTGCAGCAACAACTAAATCCAAAGCTTTTTCATTGCTACTAATCATTGGAGCAAAGCCTCCTTCATCTCCTACAGAGGTTGATAACCCCTTTTTTATAATCAGTTTTCTTAAATTATTAATTACAACAAAGCATATTCTCATTGCCTCCGAAAAACTCTTAGCTTTATCAGGTCTAATCATGAACTCTTGAATTCTTAATCCGTTGTTAGCATGCGCTCCACCATTAATAATATTCATTAGTGGGTAAGGTAATCTGAAATTATTTTTTACTAAAAAAGTTTTATATAAAGGAACTTTTTTAATTTTAGCAGAAAGTTTCTTAGCAGCCATAGATACAGCTAAAATAGCATTAGCGCCTAAACTTGTTTTTTGCCGGGTGCCATCAAGATTGATTAAAATTGTGTCTATACGTGTTTGATCATGAATATTTTTACCTATTAATTTTTTTGAAATTTTTGTATTAACCAAATTGACTGCTCCTAAAACACTTTTACCTAAATATTTTTTATTATTATTGTCTCTTTTTTCAAATGCTTCGTAAGTTCCAGTTGAAGCACCTGAGGGACAAATAGCTGAAGCACTTAAATTTTTTGAATAAACTTCTGCTTCAATCGTTGGGTTTCCTCGACTATCAAAGACTTGACGAGCTCTTATCTTTAAAATCTTACTCATTTATTTTTTAATTAGATTATCTATTTCAAATAATTGAGATAGTAATTTTTCTAATTTATCTAATGGAACCATGTTAGGCCCATCGGACGGAGCATTATCTGGGTCTTGATGTGTTTCAATAAAAACACCCGCAACACCTACAGCAACTGCTGCTCTTGCTAAGTATTCAACAAACTCTCTTTGACCACCACTAGTCTCACCTAGACCTCCAGGTTGTTGAACTGAATGTGTGGCATCAAAAATAACAGGATAACCATTTTTTGCCATTATGGGTAGTGATCTCATATCAGAGACGAGGGTATTATAACCAAAGCTTGCTCCTCTTTCTGTGACTAAAATATTATTATTGCCTGAGTCTGCAATTTTTTTTGTAACATTAACCATATCCCAAGGTGCTAGGAATTGACCTTTTTTAACATTTATAATTTTTCCAGTTTTGGCTGCAGCAATTAATAAATCTGTTTGCCTACATAAAAATGCAGGAATTTGTAATACATCAACATGAGGAGCTACAACCGAACATTGTTCAGCATTATGTATGTCAGTTAATATTGGAACATCTAATTCTTTTTTAATCTTATCAAAAATAGGTAAAGATTGCTCAAGACCCATACCTCTTTGGCCTTTTAAACTTGTTCTATTAGCTTTATCAAAAGATGTTTTATAAACAAAACCCATATTAAACTTAGAGGTAATTTCTTTAATCTTACCTACCATATCCATGGCATGCTGTTCGGTCTCGAGTTGGCATGGGCCAGCAATAATAAAAATTTTATTATTATTTGAAATTTCTATATTTCCACAATTAACTTTTATATTTTTCATTTATGATTTTTAGCAGCTTTGATAAATGATGAGAATAAAGGATGTGGCACTAAAGGTCTAGATTTAAATTCTGGATGAAATTGAACAGCTATAAACCATGGGTGGTTTTTTAGCTCAATAATCTCTGGTAATTTTTTATCTGGAGATAATCCTGAAAAGATTAGGCCATTTTTTTCAAATTGATCCTTATAATCAATGTTAACTTCATATCTATGTCTATGTCTCTCTTGAATTGATTTTGATTTATAGATTTTTCTAATCAAAGAATTTTCTTTTAATTTGGCTTCATAAAGACCAAGTCTCATAGTACCACCAAGATCTTTATCTGTACCTTTAATTAATTTGCCATCCTTATTCCATTCAGAAATTAAACCAATAATTGGTGTTCCTCCAAATCCAAACTCACTTGATGTGGCCTTCTTTATATTTAACTTATTCCTCGCAAACTCAATAATAGCCATTTGCATTCCAAAACAAATTCCAAAAAAAGGAATTTTTTTCTCTCTAGCATATTTAATTGCTTCAATTTTACCTTCTGTTCCTCTTTTGCCAAATCCACCTGGTATCAAAATTCCGGATACTCCTTTTAATTTCTTTTTAATTTCAGAAATTTTTAAGTTTTCAGAATCTATTCTAACTAAGTTAATTTTCAGATTATTATCAATTCCACCATGTGTTAAAGCTTCATCTAAAGACTTATAAGCATCTTTAAGCTCAACATATTTTCCAATGATTGCAATTTTAATTGATTTTTTTGTATGTAAAATAATCTTAGTGATTTTTTTCCAAGGATTTAAATTAACTTTTTTTCTAGATTTGATTTTAAAATACTCAAGCACCTGTTTATCTAAATTTTCCCTATTGAAACTTATTGGTGCTTCGTAAATAGTTTTAACATCGACGGTTTGAATTACATTTTCAATTTCGACATTACAGAATAAAGATATTTTTTTTCTATGCTCTAAAGGTATAGATCTTTCAGATCTGCAAATAATAATATCAGGCTGTATGCCAAGACTTCTTAATTCTTTTACAGAATGTTGAGTGGGTTTTGTTTTTATTTCATCAGATGCTTTAAGGTACGGGACTAGTGTTAAGTGAATAAATAAAGCATTTTTTTTTCCTACATCATTAGAAAATTGTCTAATAGCCTCAACGAATGGAAGGCTTTCTATATCACCTACTATTCCACCAATTTCACAAATTACAAAGTCTTCTTTTGATGTATCACTTTTTATAAAATCTTTAATACGGTCAGTTATATGTGGAATAACTTGAACTGTTTTTCCAAGGTATCCTCCTTTACGTTCTTTTTTTAAGACATCACTATAAATTTTTCCAGTTGTAATATTGTCAGATTTTTTTGCAGATATTCCAGAAAATCTTTCATAATGACCTAAATCTAAATCTGTTTCTGCACCATCATTTGTTACAAAAACCTCACCATGCTGAAAGGGACTCATTGTTCCAGGGTCAACATTTAAATAAGGATCTAATTTTCTTATACGTACTTTAAAACCTCTAGATTGTAATAAGTATGCCAGAGAAGCTGAGGAAAGACCTTTTCCTAATGAAGAAACCACACCGCCGGTGACAAAAATAAATCGGGCCATGGTATTATCTTATAGCGATTAATTAATGAATTTAAAAGGATTAATTATTATTTTCAGGAATTGAGGGAGTGTCACTAGATTTTTCCTGAATGATATCTAATACAGAAGATGTGGGTGTTAACTCGCCTCTAGATATTATTGTTAAAGCTAAGCTACAAATTATGAATAAAGTTGCAACTACTGCTGTAGCCTTGCCCATAAAATTACCAGCAGATCTGGAAAGCATAAAATTATCTTGAGAAACACCTATGCCAAGTGCCCCACCTTCAGATTTTTGAACTAGTATCAAAAGCACAAGCACTGTCGCCAGTACTAAGTTGACTACTAATAGAATATTTTCCATGAGGGTTAACTATATGTTTTTTTGACTATATCAATAAATTTTTTAGCATTTTGAGATGCTCCACCAATTAAAAAACCATCAATATTATTAATTTCTCTTAAGATTGTTATATTTTGGAGATTTACAGAACCCCCATATAAAACTTTTGGTAATTTATCTTTAAATTTACTTTTGATGAATTCTACTGTTTTAAAAAGATCTTGAGGTTTAGGTATAAGACCGCTGCCTATAGCCCAAACAGGTTCATAAGCTAAAAAAATATTTGATTTATTTTTAACATCTTTTAAACCAATTTTAATTTGTTTAGATAAAATTGAGTACGTCTTTTTTTTTCTTTTTTCACTTAGAGTTTCACCAATACAAAAAATAACTTTTAATTTAGCTTCAAGAGCGCTTTTAATTTTAAGATTAATCAGTTTATCATTTTCACCCTTTTTTCTATTTTCTGAATGACCAATAATCACAAAATGTGCACCAATATTTTTTAACATACGACAATTAACATAACCTGTGTGTGCACCAAAATCTTTACTCTCATGACAATTTTGTCCACCAATGCCAATTTGACAGTTTACAAATTTTTTTGCAAAAGAACTTATTAAAGTATCTGGGGGGCAATAAATTAATCTGCCTCCCTTAATTTCTTTCGATTTTGAAAATTTAATAACTTTACCCAATGTATTTAAGGAAGATAAATTCCCATACATTTTCCAATTAGCCACAAAATACATATATTTATTTGTCATAATGAAAAAATTAATCTATAGCTAGATATTTTAAAGATCAATAAATTAATAAAGTAATGATAAATCCATTTATAAAAATTACAAAAAAAAAATTTGGTGGCTTAGTACTAATTATTGTTATTATAATAGCTTTTGGATTTGGTGGTTTTGGTGGAGGGTTTAGTACAGGAAATCAAAATAATATAGCCAAAATAAATAATACCAATATCTCAACTCAAGATTTTATGGATTACTTGAACCAATCAGGTTTGAGTCAGCAGGTGATAAAAGAAAATATTGATAAAAATGTAATTGAAGAGCTTTTATCATCTTTGGTATCAATGACTTTACTTGATCTTGAAATAAAAGATTTAAACCTAGTTGTATCAGAAGAGATTGTTATAAAAAAACTTAAGAGTAATAAAAATTTTCAAGATAAAAATGGTAAATTTAAAAGAACTCTTTATGAAAAGTTCTTACTAACAAATAATATGAATGCACCAATGTATGAAATTAAATTAAGGAATAACGCACTACAAAAAGAATTATTCACATACATAAGTGGTGGTGCCAAATCACCTAAGTTTTTAATTAATAAGTATTTTTTAGAAAATAATAAAAAACTAGTTATTGATTTTATTGACCTAAAAAAATTTTATAAAAAAACTGATGAATTTACCAATCAAGAAATCAATAAATTTATCGATGAGAATTCAGAAAAATTAAAACAAGATTTTGTTGATTTTTCTTATGTAATAATAACTCCAAAAAATTTAATAGGTCTTGATGAATTCAATCAGGCTTTTTTTGATGCAATTGATGAAATAGACAACAAAATATCTAAAAATATTGATTTTAAGACAATCATCAATGAACTTAATATCAAGCCAATTATTAAAAAAGATTATATTAACTTAGAAAATAAAAAAACAATTGAAAACAAGATTTATAATTTTAGAAAAGATAAAATTGAAATACTAGAAGACAATGGAACTTTTGTACTTTATCAAATTGATAATATTAAATCTAAACTGCCCAATTTAGATAATAAAAAATTTATGAAACAAATAAAAAATATTTTATTTCAAAAAGAAAAATTCGAATTTAACAAAGATATACTTAGCCAATTAGATAAAAATGAATTTAACCAGGCATCATTTGATAAACTTGGGAATGGCGAAATTGAAAAAATTAGATTGAATTCAGTAAAGGATATTAGCAAATTTGAAATTAATTCTATTAATATTTTATATTCACTACCAATTAATACATTTACTCTAATTGCTGATAATAAAGATAACGTATTCATAGCTAAGATAATCAGTTATGAAGATAAAAATATTTCTCAAAATTCAAATGAGTTCAATGCAATTTCTAACGAAGCAAGTGCGGAAAATAGAAACGGAATATTAAAATCATACGATTATCTATTAAATAGCAAATACAAGGTTACAGTTAACGAGAAAACCCTTGATAGAGTAAAAAATTACTTTAGATAATGTTAAATCGAAACTTTAATGATTTTAAGTTTCAGCACAAAAAAAGCAAAAATCAAATTTTATACACTTCTAGGAAAACACAGAATGATCGTGAAGTTTTAAATTTGATAGATAATTTTCTTAATGAGAAAAACAGCTTTATTTTTGAATCTGTTGAGAAGGGAAAGATAAGGGGCAGATATACTATATTCGGCAAAAATCCCGATAAAATTTGGGAATTTAATAATAAAAACTCTTATTTAATTAAAGATAATACTAAAAAAAAAATTAAGGGAGATCCAGACAAAGTTATTGAAAAAATAATAGAAAACTTTAAGTTTAAAACGCCAGTTGGGCTGCCTCCTATTTGCTCATTAATATCTGGGTATTTTTCTTACGATTCTATTAGATACATCGAAAAAATTCCTAACAAATGTAAGGATGATTTAAAACTCCCTGACGTACGACTCTTAAGGCCAAGAACATTGGTTATTCACGATAATTTAAAAAAGAAGATTTTTTATATTATAAATACATTTGGTGATGAAAAAATTTCAAATTATAAAGTGAAATATTTAGAAATTGAAAGTGAAATAAATGATCTGTTAATTCAGGCCTCTCTAGAAAAAAATACCTCTTATAAAGCGACTAAAACTAATATTAAAGTTAGATCTAATACGACTAAAAACAAGTTTTTAGAAATGGTCAATAGAGCCAAAAAATACATTAAAATTGGTGATATTTTTCAAGTAGTTTTAAGTCAAAGATTTGAAGCTAAATTAACTAAAAGACCCCTAGAAATTTATAAGAAATTAAGAGTTACCAACCCCTCTCCTTTTATGTACTTTTTTAATTTTAAAGATTTTCAAATAATTGGAGCCAGTCCTGAAATTCTAGTTAGACTAAGAGATAATAAAATTACTGTTAGACCTATAGCAGGAACGCGACCTAGAGGTAAAAATATAAAACAGGATAATTTTTTTGCAAAAGATTTGTTACAAGATAAAAAAGAGCTTTCAGAACATTTAATGTTACTTGATTTAGGGAGAAACGATGCTGGCAAGGTATCAAAAATTGGAACTGTTAAAGTTACAGAAAGCTTTATGATAGAAAAATATTCCCATGTAATGCATATAGTTTCTAATGTAATGGGAGTTTATAATAAAAAATATTCAAAATTTAAATCATTGCTTGCTGGTTTTCCAGCTGGGACTGTTTCTGGTGCTCCTAAAATTCGAGCCATGGAAATAATTGATGAACTAGAAACGACCAGAAGAAAAGTATATGCAGGTGGCATAGGTTATTTCTCTGCTAATGGAGAGTTTGATACCTGCATAGCTTTAAGAACAGCTGTTGCAAAAAACAAAAAATTTTACGTACAAGCAGGTGCAGGTATTGTTGCTGATAGTAAACCAATTAAAGAATATGAAGAAACTGTTAACAAAGCAAAAGCTTTAATGAGTGCTCTTAAATAATGAAAATTATATTAATTGATAATTATGATAGCTTTACATTTAATTTGTACCACTACCTGTCCTCTCTAAAAACTAAAGTTGATGTTGTAAGGAATGATAAAATTACTGATAAACAAATTATTAAAGAAAAATATGATAAAGTTGTTATATCACCAGGTCCTGGTAATCCAAATCAATCAGGAAATTGTATTAAAATAGTTGAAGCTCTTTATAAAAAGATTCCAATACTTGGTGTGTGTTTAGGTCATCAAATTATTGGACAAGTATTTGGTTCAAAAATTATTCAAGCTAAAAAATTAATGCACGGAAAAACTAGTATAATCGAGTCAAATAAAACCGGAATATTAAAAAATCTTCCTTCCAAATTTGTGGCCACAAGGTATCACAGCTTAATTATTGATAAAAAAACACTTTCTAAAGAGCTAGAAATTACCGCACAAACTGAAGATGGACTTATAATGGGTATAAAACATAAAAAATACAATGTTCATGGTGTTCAATTTCATCCTGAAAGTATAAAAACTACCATTGGTATCAAAATATTAAAAAACTTTATTAATTATAAAAGCTAATGAAGAAGTTCCTAGAAAAGTTAAAAAATAAACAGGATTTATCCTTTAATGAAAGTAAAGATGCTTTTGAAATACTAATGCTAGGTAAAGCTTCTGATGATGAGATATTTGATTTTTTAACTCTACTTTCAGCAAAAGGCGAGGTTTCGGATGAGATAGCTGGTGGTGTTTACATTTTAAGAAATAAGTCTAAACGGGTTAATGCTACTGGCTGTATTGATACATGTGGTACTGGTGGTGATGGAATGAATACACTCAACATATCAACTGCTTCTGCTCTCTTATTAGCTAGCATGGGTATTAAGGTGGCAAAACATGGAAATAAAGCAGTTTCATCTAAATGTGGATCTGGTGATGTTTTGGAGGCTTTAAATATCAAGATTGATTTAGAACCAAAAGATATAGAGGAACAAATCAGTAGAAATAACTTTGGCTTTATGTTTGCACCAAATTATCACAGTGCAATGAGATTTGTTGGGCCAACAAGAAAAAAAATAGGTAAAAGAACAATATTTAATATGATAGGTCCTTTAAGTAGCCCCGCCCTTATTGAGCGACAGGTTGTTGGTGTTTATGATAAAAAATTACTTAAGATTTTTGGCGAAGCTTTGAAAAACTTAGATATAAAATTTGCTTGGATAGTTAATAGTGAAGATGGTTTGGATGAAATATCACCATATGCAAAAACAAATGTTGTTCAATTAAAAGATGGTAATATTTCAGAAATTACCATTGATCCTAAGGAATTAAATATTAATGCGAATAAATTTGAAGATTTATTGGGAGATGATGCCAAATTTAATGCAAATAAGATGATTAATATATTTAAAGGTGAAGATAATGACTTCTCTAAAGCTGTTTGTTTAAATGCTGCTGCTGGATTAATTGTTGCAGACAAGCATTCATCTTTTGATAATGCCTATGAGGATGCTAGAAAACATATTTTGTTAGGAAAAACATATGAAAGTTTAAAAAAATTACAAAATGCCTGAAAATATTTTAGATAAAATAATTAAAAACAAAATCCAAAAAGTTGATTTATTAAAACAATCTACTTCATTAAAGTTATTAATTGAAAAAATTGATGAAAATAAATCTTTTATTAATTTTAAGGCAAAGATTCAAAACAATATCAAAGATAAAAAAATTTCAATAATTGCTGAAATAAAAAAAGCCAGTCCTTCTGCCGGCATCATTATAAAGGAATACAACCCTATAGAGATTGCAGAAATTTATTATAAAAATAAAACAACATGCTTATCAGTCTTGACTGAGGAAGATTTCTTTCTAGGAAATTTAATACATGTGAGTAAAGTTAAAAAAAAAATAAATCTTCCTATTCTTTGTAAGGATTTTTTTATAGATAAATTTCAAGTACCTCTTGCAAAAAGTTATGGAGCAGATGCTATATTAATTATACTAGCTGGTGTTTCTGATGATCTTGCTTTTGACTTATACGAAGAGGCTTTAAAATTTAATATGTCAATAATAGTTGAAGTACACACAGTTGAAGAAGCGAAAAGAGCTCTTAATTTTAAAGAAGCCTTAATTGGTATTAACAATAGAAATCTTAAAACATTAAAGACAGATATAAATACAACTTATGATATTCATGATGTTTTAGTTAATCACTCTGGACCATTAATTTCTGAAAGCGGAATCAAAACAAAAGAAGAACTTTTGGATATATCTAAAAATACAAATATTAAAACTTTTTTAATTGGTGAATCACTTTTGAAAAACTTGGATAATAATTCAATTTTTTCAGTTCTTTAGTCAAATAAACCCTTATTTTAAACACTTTTTAGCTATTGTTAAAATAGAAGAACACTTGTAGAACAGATTTTGTACTTTATTTGTTCTTATGTTAACTAAAAAACAAAAAAACCTGCTTTTATTTATCAACAAGAAGTTGCGAGCTTCAGGTGTTTCTCCTTCTTACGAGGAAATGAAAGATTCACTAAATTTAAAGTCTAAATCTGGAATTCATAGATTAATAAGTGCCTTAGAAGAAAGAGGTTTTATTAGAAGGCTCCCTCATAAAGCAAGAGCGTTAGAGGTGATAAAGCTTCCGGAAACAGCTTCTGCTAACGATATTTATAATAGTTTTTCACCAAGCGTAATTAAGGGTGGCTTAGACACAGAAAATAATAATATAAATGAAATGGAAATACCTGTTTTAGGCAGTATTGCTGCAGGAACTCCTGTTGAAGCAATACAGAATGAAGTTTCTAGAATACCCCTTCCAAGTAACCTTGAAAAAGATGGTCAGTATTTTGGACTTAAGGTTCAGGGTGACTCAATGATTGAAGCTGGTATCAATGAAGGTGATACAGTTATTATTAGAAGATCTGATACTGCTGACAATGGTAAAATTGTTGTGGCTTTAATAGATGAACACGAAGCCATGTTAAAAAGAATTAGAAGAAAAGGCAAAACAATTGCCCTTGAAAGTGCTAACAGAAACTATGAAACTAAAATATTTGGCCCTGATAGAGTAAAAGTTCAAGGTGTACTAGTATCTTTATATAGAAACTTTTAAGAAAATAGTCTAAAAATCACCCATGTCCAATGTTGCAACAAGATTTGCTCCCTCACCTACTGGAGCCCTTCATATTGGTGGTGTAAGAACTGCTCTATTTTGCTGGCTATATTCAAAAAATAAAAAGGGAACTTTTCATCTAAGAATTGAAGATACAGACAAAGAAAGATCTAAAGATGAGCATAAAGATCAAATTATAAAATCTTTAAAATGGATTGGTATAGAACATGATGGAGAGTTATACATTCAATCAACTAAAATTAACGATCATATTGATGTTGCAAATGATCTACTTAAAAATGGTCATGCTTATAAATGTTACTGCTCTACTGAAGAAATTGAAGATCAAAAGAAAAGAGCTAAACAGAAAAAACTTCCGTACACATACAATAGAAAATGTAGAGAATTAAGTGAAAGCGATGTTCCTAAAGATATTAAACCAGTTGTAAGATTTAAAAGTAAAATTGAGGGTTCTTCAATACTAAAGGACCTAGTACAAGGAGATGTTGAAATAGATAACATCACTATTGAAGATTTTATTATTTTAAGAAATGATGGAACTCCAACATATAATTTATCAGCAACTGTTGATGATCACCAAATGAATATGACACATATCATTAGAGGTGATGATCATAAAATAAATACTTTTAAACAAATTCAAATATATTTATTAATGAAATGGAATTTACCCTATTTTGCACATATACCTTTGATTCATACTTTGGAAGGTAAGAAATTATCTAAAAGAGACAATGCATCAACATTAGATGACTATTCTAAAATAGGAATAATGCCAGATGCCCTAAGGAACTATTTATTGAGACTTGGATGGTCTTATAAAGATAAAGAAATTTTTACCATCAAGGAAAGTATAGAACATTTTAATCTTGAAGGTATTGGAAAATCACCATCTAAGTTAGATATGAGCCGTATATTATCGATGAATGAACATTACATAAAGAGCATCAGTGAAGATGAATTAATTAATCATATTATAAAATACTGTGAACTTTACAAAGAAAAAATTCCAGTTGAAAAAGTGGATAAAATTAAACAATCTTTAATTTTTTTAAAAAATAAAGCCAAAACATTAGAGGATATATATAATAATGCTAAATATATAATTTTTGATGAAGTCAGTTTTAATCAAGATGATTTAAAACTAATTGATGATAGGGCAAAAAAAATAATATCTGAATTTTCTAATAAAGTTAATGATTTAAAAGTTTTTAATAAAGAAACCTTAGAACCTGTTGTAAATAATCTTATAAAAACACACGAAACAAACTTCAAAGGTGTTGGGCAACCTTTAAGAATAGCCTTAACTGGTTCAAAGTTTGGCCCTGGCATTTATGATATAATCATTTCGTTAGGAAATGACGAAACATTAAAAAGACTAAATAAGATAATCTAAAAAACTTTAGATATATTAAGGTCTAAAATATTTTCAAAATCATTATTATAAAATCTTAAAGATATTGCGATAAAATAGTTGAAACTTTTTCCGTAGAAGGGGTTTCTGATTTGATGTTATTTAGGGTTTTTTTAATACTTTCAAGCTGTGAATTTAGTAAATCTGGGTGACCTAAAAGATAATTTACTGAATTGAATATTTCTTTTGCATTACACTCACTTTGTAATAACTCTGGAATCACCTCTTTATTATTTATAATATTTATAATGTTAGCAAATTTTACTTTTACTAAAAATTTCATAATCCAATAATTAATCATATTAATTTTATAAATAATAATAGATGGAATATTAGCATTACAAATTTCAAGAGATACAGTACCAGATTTTGCTACGGCAAACACAGAGCTAGATAAAATCTGAGATTTAATATTTACATCAGAAATTACTTGAGAATTAGTTAAGTTATTATTTTTTATAAAATTAACAATTAACTCTCTATTTTCATCAGTAGCATGAAAAACAAAACTATAATCATTAAATTTTTTATTCATCAATTTAATAAAATCACATAAAATAGGTAAGAGAACATTAGTTTCTGAGTTTCTGCTACCCGCAAATATAGAAATAATTTTCTTATCTTTATTAATTAATGAGGATAAGTCAATTTTAGATTTTTTATTTTGCTCTAGTAAAGAATGGCCAACAAAAGTATTTGGAATATCTTCTTTGTCAAAATACTTTTTTTCAAAATTAAATAAAAGAAGCATGTGGTCTATAAATTTTTTAAATTTTTTAACCCTACCCTCACGCCATATCCAAACTTGTGGAGCTACATAATGAATTGTTTTAATATTTTTGTTAATTTTTTTTATTCTTTCAGCCACTCTAAGAGTGAAATCTGGGCTATCTACACTAAATAATATATCTGGATTAAATCTTATAACTTCTTCAACAGTTTTATTAATTCTATTTCTTATTTTAAAAATGTTAAAAAATACACTAGTAAAGCCAATATAAGTAATTTCGCTAAGGTTATAAATAGACTTAATTCCAATAGATTCCAGGTGATGCCCTCCAACACATGAATACTCAATTTTAGGGTTTGTTTTTTTTAGTTTAGATATAACTGTAGCGGCCAACTTATCTCCAGATGGTTCACCTGTAAGAATAAATATTTTTTTCATATAACTGTAATAAAAATTTTATTTTTATTGGCAAAAGCTATACATTTTTTTTTATCCATAAATATATTTTGATTAGACTTTAGAACTACGCCTTTTAAATTAGCTTTCTTACAGTCTTTAAATGTGTCTAAACCAACTGTTGGTAAATCAGCGCGAAGATCTTGTTTTTTTTTGGGAAATTTTATTAAAATTCCTGCTTCTTTTTTATTTTTATTTATTGATTGAATCATATTTTTTGTACCTTTTGATGTTTCTTTTACAATAATATTATTACTTCTAATAACTAATCCTTGAACATGGTTATGTGCATTCATATTATACAGAAATTTTATCCCCTTTTTAATACTGACTGAATCTGATTTGTTTGGTTTAATCTTGGTATAATTCCCTTTAGGTAAGGTCAATTCTGGATTAAAATAATTTGATTTTATTACTTTAATTTTGTTTTCGTTTAGAATCTTTATTAATTCTTTTAAAATTGCTGCATCTCCTAACTTTGAAGCTTTAACAA